>JAJRTT010000501.1 GCA_024278155.1 Bacteroidota bacterium
CATACATACATACAGCATTGTCGAAGGACAAGCGGGGACGCTTGTCCCATACCATAGATGTAATATTTTTTATGTTTTGTGTTTTGGACACCTTTGTTTTATTTGACCATAAAAAAAGAGTTTTCAAATATAGAGAAAAAAATGTCCCCTTCCCTGAAAACAAGTTATCGGTGGCACAAAAAAAGTTAACGGTGATTTTTGGGGGCACCGGACGGGAAACCCCTTTTTTACCTTTGTTTTTTACTTTGCTTTACCTCGATTTGCCTGTCCGCCGCAACAGAGTGAAGGTGGGCTTGTCCGCCCTGTCAAGCGTGCTTGCCCGCTCCCTTGCTATTTCGATCAAATGTACGGTCATAAGGTAATTCCAAAAAAGGGGGAAAGGTTACCCTGTTTTTTATGAAACAATTCGAGTTTTTTTGCAAAGGGGTCAAAATGGGTTTGCCGTTCCCTTTCCCTGACCAAATGCCCAGCCTTGCCTTAATTGGTGTAATTCCCTCAAAACAAAGAAAAAGAGAAAACCTTGAATTGTGGGTTATTTGTCGTGCACCAAAGCATTTGCCCGGGTTGTTGTCTTAATTATTGTTAATTTTGTATCCCCAAGTTTCGGGGTTCCGGCATTAATTTGTAATCTTGCAACAATGAGAATAGCAATATTTGGGAAGACATTCCCGGCAGAAACGAAAGAGGTAATTGTACAATTGGTTCGTAAACTCGAAAGCAGCCATATTTCCCTGCTTATTTACGAAGCTTTTTACAATAAGATTTTCAGGGATGTTGAGCTTCACAATGGCTTTTCCACTTTTAACGATCATACCGGATTGGTCGGGAAAGCCGATTTCCTGCTTTCCATTGGCGGGGATGGCACTTTGCTGGACACGATAACATTGGTGCGGGATTCGGGAATTCCCATTCTTGGTATCAACCTGGGGCGGATGGGCTTTTTATCTTCCATTTCAAAAGCAAGAACAGATGATGCCATTGAACAGTTGATCGATGGGAAATATAGTTTGGATTCAAGGACCCTTATCGAGCTAAAAACAAAAGATAATTTATTTGGTGACCTGAATTATGCCCTAAACGAATTGACGGTGTATAAAAAGGATCCGATGTCAATGTTGAAGATCCAGGCTTTAGTGAACGGGGAATTGTTGAATTCTTATTGGGCAGATGGCCTGATAATCGCTACCCCGACAGGCTCTACGGCATATTCGTTGAGCGCGGGCGGCCCCATCATCTTGCCAGGTTCGCAAAATTTCGTCATCACCCCAATCGCAACACACAATTTAACCGTGAGGCCTGTCGTTATCCCAGACGATAATGAAATAAAGATAAGGGTTGTGGGCCGGATGAAGGAGTTTTTTATCAGCCTTGATTCCCGGTCTGTTGCGGTCGATTCGAGTGTGGAACTGACAATTAAAAAAGAAAGGTTCTCCATTAACCTGGTGCAAATGGAGAACGAAAATTTTTTCCAGACCATCCGGGAAAAGTTAATGTGGGGACTGGACATTAGAAATTAGGATTTTGAATGGAATGGTGGAGTTTTGGAATCAGGGATTGTTGGGAATGCCTGCCCAGCCGAAGTACGGTGAAGGCGGGATGGATTCCCTCAAAAGTATAGAAATAAAAGAGTTAATCCAGAAAAACAAGATGATATTTTAATGTTGATCAAACTCATAATCATTTCCTTAAAATATTTACTTTTGCGCCACTAAATTGAATATGAAAAAAAACAAACTCATACTTATAGTTTTTCTCTCCCTCTTTGCATTTGCTGCCAAATCGCAGACTTTGGAAGTGGGTGGTTTTGTTGGTGGTTCATATTACATAGGTGATATAAACCCTGCATACCATTTTGCACAAACCAATTTTGCCTATGGTCTTGTGGCAAGGTATAACATGAACTCAAGGTGGACGGTTAAGTTGAATGGATATAAGGGACTGTTGAAAGGCGATGATTTGAAAATAAGGTACCTGCCCGATCGCTCATTGGAATTCACAACGGAACTCTATGAAATAGCCGGTATTTTTGAATTTAACTTCCTGCCTTATTTTACGGGGAGCTTAAAGAATTTTTTCACGCCCTATATCTTCGGGGGTGCTGCGCTCATTCATGCACGACCCCAGATCGGGAATTCCGATTTAAGGGATTATGGTACCGAAGGGCAATATAATGCATCTTTTTTGCAGGGCGAAAAGAGGCCGGAATATTCCTATTTTAATTTTGCGATCCCCTTTGGGATAGGGGTGAAGTACAGTTTCTCGAAAAGGGTGAGCACTTCGCTGGAGTGGGGGATGCGGAAAACATTCACCGATTACCTTGATGATGTTAGCACGACCTATTACCTTCCTTCCAATCTGATTCAACCGGGCGATGATGGGTATGCCGAGTTGACGCGTTCCGACCCGAACAGGAACCACCAGCCATTGCAACAAAGGGGATATTCAAAAAACAATGATTGGTATTCCTTTGCCGGATTGACGATTACCTATAAAATAAATTTGGTGGACCGCAATAAATGCAGCGATTTTGAAAACAGGCGCTAAGGATCGATTATGAGTTGGAAAGATCAAATCAAACAAGATAAACTACCCCGACATATTGCCATCATCATGGATGGTAACGGCCGCTGGGCAAAACGGCGTGGCAAGCTACGTATTTTTGGCCATCGAAACGGCGTGAAGTCGGTGAGGGAAGCCGCTGAATCGGCTGCTGAACTGGGTGTGGAATATCTTACCCTTTATGCTTTTTCCACCGAGAACTGGAGCCGTCCCCGCTCAGAGGTAAATGCCCTGATGAGCCTTTTGGTGTCCACCATCCACAAAGAGATCAAAACATTGCACGATAACGATATCAGCCTGAAAGCAATTGGCGATTTACAATCTTTGCCACCGGCAATTTACAAAGAGCTGCAGGATGCAATAAAAGAAACGGCCCATCATAAAAGGATGTCGCTGGTACTTGCTTTGAGCTATAGTTCGCATTGGGAAATTACCGATGCAGTTAAAAAAATTGCCCAAAAGGTATCGGACGGGAAATTGGTGCCCGAAGATATCAATGCCGGTTTATTGAGCAGGCATTTGACCACTAGGGGTATTCCCGACCCCGAATTATTGATACGGACAAGTGGTGAATTTAGGATAAGTAATTTTTTATTATGGCAGATTGCCTATGCCGAATTGTATTTTACGAATAAGCTGTGGCCTGATTTCAGGAGGGAAGACCTTTACGAAGCCATTGTTGATTTTCAGAAAAGGGAAAGAAGATTTGGAAAAACAAGTGATCAAGTAAAGTAGAAAGATGAGAAAGAGGTTTATACATATAATATTGTTGATTTTGCCGGCCATGGCTTCATTTGCCCAGGTAAACATTGGGCAAATGGAGGAGATTGATTATTCGAACCCGAAGGAATATGAAATTGGGGGTATTACGGTTTCCGGTGTTAAATATCTTGACAACAGTGCGCTTATCATGTTGTCGGGCCTTTCGGTAGGCGACAAGATCCAGGTTCCCGGGGAAATCATCTCAAAGGCCGTAACTAATTTATGGGAGCAAGGCCTTTTTGAAAATGTGGAAATATCGGCCACCAAGATACAAGGCAACTTGATTTTCCTTGATATGTACATGAAAGAACGACCACGGCTTGCCTCCTTTTCGTTCAGTGGGATAAAAAAAGCCGAAGCGGACGATATCAGGGACGAAATTAAGCTTGCCAGCGGCGATGTGGTTACCGATAACCTGTTGATCAGGACAAAGAATATTATCCAGACCCATTATTACGATAAGGGCTACCTCGATGCGGAGATTACGATAAAGCAGATAAAAGATACGATCCGTGTGAACCACGTGAGCCTGGCAATTAAAATCAATAAAAAAGAAAAAGTACGTGTCCAGACAATCAATATTTCCGGTAATACCGAGTTTGAGGACAATACGGTGAAGAAATTCATGAAGGACACCAAGGAGAAAGGGAGTTTCAAACCTTTCCTGGGTATCGAGAACCTTATTTTTGAGATTGCGAAAGACGCTGTTACCTTGAGGTTTTCGGATATGGTGGAATATACCCGGAAATATATCAACAGAAATATCCGTGTAAGGCTTTTTAAATCATCAAAATTCATTCAGGACAACCTGGATGCGGATAAAATAAACATTGTCAAAAAGTACAATGAACGCGGCTATCGCGATGCAATGATCATTAGCGACACAACATATCGTAATCCGGATGGGTCGATAAATATCGATTTGGCAATTAATGAAGGGAGCAAGTATTATTTCAGGAATATCTCATGGGTCGGGAACACAAAATATCCCGATGCTTTCCTGAACAGGGTCTTGCGGGTCGAAAAGGGGGATGTGTATAACTGGGAACTGTTGAATGCCAACCTTACCTTTAACCAAAGCGAGGATGACGTAAGCTCGCTGTACATGAACGATGGCTATTTGTTCTTTTCGGCCATGCCCGTTGAGGTAGCTGTCGAAAATGATTCCATTGATCTTGAGATACGCATTTATGAAGGGAAACAGGCCACTTTGAACAAGGTAACGGTTTCGGGGAATACTCGGACCAATGACCATGTAATCGTAAGGGAATTGCGTACCCGTCCCGGACAATTGTTTTCGAGGGCCGATATCATTCGTACGACAAGGGAACTTGCACAGTTGAGGTATTTTAACCCTGAAACCATCAACCCAAACGTGAACCCAAACCCTGCCGAGGGCACAGTTGACATTGATTACAATGTGGAGGAAACTTCCTCCGATCAGATCGAACTTTCAGGTGGCTGGGGCTATGGAAGGGTTATCGGGACCTTGGGCGTTTCGTTCAATAACTTTTCTTTGCGCAATGTTTTGAACCCGAAGGCCTGGAGGCCCGTCCCGACGGGTGATGGGCAGAAACTAAGTTTGCGCGTCCAATCATATGGTTCAGGTTATATCAGTTACAGTGCTTCGTTTACAGAGCCCTGGCTGGGAGGGCGTAAAGCCAATTCATTGAGCGTAAGTTATTACCACTCCTTGTTTTCAAATGGCTTGCCGAAGGACAACCCGGACAGGTATTCGTTTGCCACCGATGGGATTACCGTGGGCCTGGGCAGAAGGCTTACCTGGCCCGATGACTTTTTTCAATTATATATTGGATTTAATTTCCAAAAATATAGTTTGAAGAATTACACCAATATTTTCACGTTCGGAAATGGAACGGGAAACTATAATAATTTCAATGTGGATATCGTGCTTTCGCGGAATTCGGTGGATGCCCCAATTTACCCCCGGAGCGGATCGCTTATCTCGGTAGGACTTAACGTAACACCACCTTATTCTGCATTTTCGACGACAAACTATGCCTTGTTGTCCGAGAACGATAAATACAAATGGATAGAATTTCATAAATGGGCAATTAAAGGGACTTTCTACACACCTATTCACGGAGACCTTGTGTTGATGGCCAGGGCAAAATATGGATTTCTGGGTTCGTACAATACCGAGATTGGGGTTACCCCTTTTGAACGTTTCTATCTTGGAGGGGACGGCCTTTCGGGGACCAACAACTTTGATGGGCGTGAAATTGTGGGGATGAGGGGATACGGGAACGAAACCCTTACGCCCAATTTTTGGAGGAGCAGCAATACGGGCGGGACAATTTACAGCAAATATACCCTTGAATTGCGTTATCCGCTTTCACTTAACCCGAATGCGACCATTTTTGGGGCCGCCTTCCTGGAAGCCGGGAATGCCTGGGCGAAATTCGATGAGTTCCAGCCCTTTAATGTGTACAAAGCTGCCGGGTTCGGTGTTCGGGTATTTTTACCGATGTTTGGCCTTTTGGGCCTTGATTGGGGTTATGGGTTCAATGATGTCCCGGGCTTGCCGGATGCAAACCGCGGGCAGTTCCACTTCTCGATTAATTCGTCCATTGATTAACGAAAATAATCTATACATACTGAAAATTGATATTTACACGTTTATATTCTAAACAATTTATAACGATGCTTTTAGAGAATAAATAAATTGAAATCCCATGAACAAAACGCTATTGACCTTCGTGATTTCCCTGTTTTTTGCAACAGGTTTACTTGCCCAGAAATACGCTTATGTGGATACCGAGTATATCCTTGAAAATATCCCTGAGTACAAGGATGCTCAAAACCAGTTGGACGAACTATCAGCGGATTATCAGGCCGAGCTTGAGGATAAATATGCAGAAATAGATAAAATGTACAAGGATTTTCAGGCCGAGGCTGTTTTGATGCCGGATGACGTGAAGCAGAAAAAGGAGCAGGAACTGAATGAAAAAAAGGCCGTGGTGAGGGAGTTGCAGAAACAACGTTTTGGGAAAGATGGCGACTTGTTCATGAAGCGGGAAGAATTGATAATGCCCATACAGGAAAAAATCTATAATGCCATCGAAGAAATTGCCACCAATAAAAACTATGCATTTGTATTTGATAAAGCGGGAAGCCTTACTATCCTTTATGTGAACGCAAAGTACGATATAAGCGATGATGTACTTGATGCCGTGGGCGCTGAATTGGGCACGGTAAGCCGGAGCGAAAGAAAAAAGAACGAATATACCCCACCTCCCAAAAGCAATAACAAAAAGACCAATAAGGGCAATACCAACCGGCCACCTTCAGGGCCTGGGGGTGGCCCGGGGCCGATAAGGAAAAAATAGTAATTCACAAAGGTTTGCACAGCTCTTGGTGAATGGGGGTAAACGCTTAACAAATTTTATGAAATGCTTGTTTTTTTTTGGTTAGGCATTCAATTAAATTCCATATTTTTGCGCCGCTTGAAAAAATATTAATCCTTAACAAAAACAAAATGAAAAAATCAGTAAGCGTATTATTTATCACAGTTCTGTTTTTTGCAACTTCGAATACATTTGCCCAGGGAAAAATCAAACTTGGCCACCTTGATTTTGCCACACTTTACAGCGCAATGCCCGGGCTCGATTCCGTGAAAACAATCTTTGATGAGTACAATAAATCCATTCAGGACCAAAATGCAGTAATGCAAAGTGAGCTGGAAAACAAATTCCAGGAATACCAGGCAAGTGTTGGGACTATGTCCGACATTATCAGGGCCACAAAAGAAGCCGAGATAAACGACCTTAAAGCAAGGCTGGACGCTTTCCAACAAAAAGCCACCACCGATCTGCAGGACAAAGAAGCCGAACTGACGGCCCCGATTATCGAGAAAGCCCAAAAAGCGGTTGAGGACGTTGCCAAAGAAAATGGTTATACTTACATTTTTAACAGTACAGAAGGCCTGTTGCTTTATTCCGACCCTTCGGATGACATTATGGATTTGGTGAAGGCAAAACTGGGAATCGCCGAATAACAAGTTCTTTAAATGAAATGAAAAAACGAAAGCTTCCGGACGGAAGCTTTTTTTTGTGGGACAGGATCAAGGTTCAGAACTCTTGGCCCAACGTAAACTTGCTGTCAGCTGAGGAGTTCTGGGATTACCTCACCAACGTAAGCATTCCCTTGTTGCTCACTTCGCCGTTCTCGCCTTCGTACCTGATTATCCAAACATAAACCCCCGCATTGCACGGCAGGCCATTGTCGGTCCCGTCCCATCCTTTTAGGATATCGTTTGTGGTGTAAACTTCTTTTCCCCATTGGTCGAAAATCATTAGGCTATATTGCCCCAGTTTATCCTGAGGATTTGCGAAAATCGTAAATACACGGTTTGCTTCCACTTGGCTGTCCGGATTGAAGGCTGTTGCAACGGGAATTGTTTTTATCTCCACTTCATCTGTGTATTTCATTCCGCCGCACAAGCTTATTTCAACGATGTATTTGGTTGACTCGGTGGGATAAACCACCAAAGACCGTTCATTGCTGATTACCTCTCCGTCAGGGTAGCCGTTTTTGTACCATGCCCACGAGAGTTTCCCTGAAGGGACGATTACTTCAGGTGCAAAATCAATCTCTTGTATATCATAATCATCTGTTCCCGAAGGTGCAAATTCCCAGCTTTCGTGCAAAGCTGTCCAGGGACTGTTGTTTCGGTCAGGGACCGGGATGCCCGTATCATCGTTCAGGTTCACCCCTTGTGAGGCCTTGTTCCCAAGATTTGCTTCACAGGCCGGCTTTTCGATTAAATGATTTTCGATCACGCCGTTTTCGTGCAGCACAATCTGAAAAGTGGAACGTTCCCCGGCGCAACTGAACATGGGCGCCTCGCACCAACCCAATATTAATTTCCTGTCGGGCGCCTCGCCCACGGTTTTATAATAGATATATTGGCTGTGCTTGTTTGTGGGCCTGGAAAACAAATCCTGATAGGGCCCCAAAATGGATTTCTTGAAAATATTTGTTGGGATGCTCACCGGGTCCCAGTAACTGAAACCTAAAATGTCGGGTACATCGAAGCTGAGGATCCCATTGGGCCCAACGGCAAATTGATCGTAGCTCCCATCAAAGAAAGGAAAGCTGAACCCAATATCAAACGGCCCCACAAAATAATCGTCTTGTGCAGTTACCGGATTTCCAAAATATCCTGAATAGATCCCCGACAGTTCAACCGGAAGGCCGGCACTTATGGTAATATCTTCGCCTGCATCCACTTGTGAAAATAAATTTATGGAGAACCCCAGCAGAAGAAAGGTGAATAAATGTTTCAGAGTCTTGTTCAATTGATTGCCCGTTTATTTTATCTTGATGATCTTGGTGATCACTGTTTTGTCATTGTCAATTATGGAAACGAGATAAATCCCCGGTAATTGTTGTTTCATGTCAATTTGTGCGTTTCCTTCAAATTCACCTTTGTAAATGATTTGGCCAATGGTATTCCGAATGATTATTTTTTTGGCAATATCGCCATTTTCATAATCGTCGATTTTTAAATATTCACGGCAGGGATTGGGATAAGCCCTGAAACTGTTCTCGATAAGGTTGTTTACTGACGTAACGGGATCGGTACATTCCATCACCTCATCAAATAAGGCCTGAATGGAATCAATGGGCTCAATTCCTGCATTGTCGTGGGTTTTTACCGAAAGCAAAAACGAAGGGGAGCCAAAGACGTCCGAGGGCTGGGCCACTTTTACAAACGCAAACAGCGATGAAGTGCCGTTGTCGGCACAGCGGGAATCTGCCCCGACCATTTTTGCCCCCTGCAAAGCGGCCATTAGTTTACAGGCTAATCCTCCCTCGGCATTCAGGAACCTGGCTTCCATGGAATCCAAGACCACCTGTCCCAACAGGATATTCCCCTGGATGGAATAATTGGGGCCCAGGACATGGTTTTTGTAGTCATCGGTTTGTGTTCCGGTGTGGGCAGCCGATTGAGGTGACCCATTCACAAATGCCACGATCCCATATTGCCTTTTTTGCGGTTGGGAATTCACATCGTTATCTATCAGCCATTGGATAATTTCTTCCGGTGTATCCCCGAGGTTCATCCTGTTCCGGGCATTTGCCTGGTTCGTGGCATCGTAATAAGCTTGCGTGTTAATGGCTCCAACGCCCGGGAAAAGCTCCCCGAGGAAATCGTTGGAAAAACCCGGCCAGTTGAACAAGTCAACACAGGAAGCCCCTGCACTCCCTACTTCTCCGGTTATCGAATCGAGGGCCACAATGGAAAATGTGTCCTGGGCCCGGATAGCTGTTGTGAAAAGAAGGGTGCTTAGCAGTAAAACAAATGTTGCGATCTTTTTCATAGTGTTTGTTTTATTAGGATTGATGTTAAAAATGACAAAGGTATAAATAATAAAAAAAAGCGGTTTTGCGTTTGTTTTTTTTATTTCTTTGTTTCTTTCATTTAATATCCCATTTGTATGAACAGAAATAGTTTTACTTTCCCCTTCCTTTTGTTTTTTGTTTCTTTATTGATGGTTTCTTATTCTGTGGTTGCCCAACATGCAACGGTCAGGGGGTTTGTTTATGAGAAGGAAAGTGGGGAACCGGTCATCTTCACCAATGTTTATCTTGCAGGTACCAGCTATGGTGCTGCCACTGATGTGAACGGTTATTTTGCCATTTCAAAGATACCTCCCGCTTCTTATACATTGATGGTTACCTACCTCGGTTTTGATACCTTGAAAATAGAAATAACCTTGAGGCCCGATGAGATTTTGTCGAAGAAATTATTTATGAAAAAAGGGTCTTTTATGTTGGAGCAGGTACAAATAACCGCTGATAAGGAAGAGGCCCGTACAAAAACCAACACCTCGGTCGTGAAAATTACCCCAAAACAAATCAAGCATCTTCCCACGGTAGGCGGCCAACCGGACCTTGCCCAGTATTTGCAGGTATTGCCGGGCGTTATATTTACAGGCGACCAGGGAGGGCAATTGTATATCCGGGGCGGATCGCCCATTCAGAACAAGGTGTTGATGGATGGGATGATTATTTATAACCCTTTTCATTCCATCGGGCTTTTTTCGGTTTTTGATACCGAGATATTGAGAAATGCCGATGTTTATACAGGCGGTTTTGGGGCCGAGTACGGTGGCCGTATTTCTTCCATCATGGATATCACTACCCGTGACGGAAACAAATCACGGATTTCGGGAAATGTAGGAGCCAGTACTTTTGGGGCCAATGTAATGATCGAGGGGCCAATAAAAAAAATCAAAGATGATGGCAAAGGGAGTTCTTCCTTCATTCTCTCTGCAAAAAATTCCTATCTCGAACAAAGTTCAAAAATATTTTACGATTACATTGATGGGAACGGTCTTCCATTTAATTATCTGGACTTATATGGAAAAGTTTCGTTGCTGGGTGGCAATGGCAACAAGGTAAACTTTTTTGGGTATAATTATACGGACCAGGTAAATAATTATCGTGCAATTTCTGATTATCATTGGGAATCTTTCGGTGCGGGATCGAATTTTTTAATTATTCCCAGTGGATCGCCAGTATTGATCGAAGGGCATTTCTCGTATTCGGGTTACCAAATTGCCCTTGAAGAAGCAAATACAGCACCGCGCACAAGTTTGATCAATGGGTTTAACACTGGTTTTGATTTTACTTATTTTATTGGAAAGGATGAAATCAAGTACGGTATTGAGCTGCTGGGTTTTAAAACAAATTACGAGTTTGCCAATTCCCTCGGTGTAAAGGTTTCGCAATCACAAAACACTACCGAATTGTCGGCCTATGTGAAATACAAGAAAGTAGTTGGCAAATGGCTTATCGAACCGGGTTTCAGGTTACAATGGTATGCATCCCTTTCAAATATTTCGCCTGAGCCCCGCCTTGCGCTTAAGTACAACGCAACCGATAATTTCAGGGTGAAATTTGCTACTGGGCTTTATTCACAAAACCTGATCAGTGCCCGTTCCGACAGGGATATTGTTAATTTGTTCAATGGCTTTTTATCAGGCCCCGACAATCTTCCGAATACATTCAACGGAAAAGATGTTAAACATAAATTGCAGAAATCAGAGCATGTGATCCTGGGCTTTGAATATGATTTATCTTCAAAGTTTACGGTAAACCTTGAGGGTTATTACAAAAATTTCTCGCAGTTGACCAATCTAAACCGTCAGAAATTATTTCCTGATACTGAAGAGTTTTCCGATATGCCCGATTTGGTCACCAAGGATTTTATTATTGAAAACGGTTATGCCGATGGAGTCGATTTCACGTTGAAATATGAAGAAAAAAACCTTTATGTGTGGATTGTTTATTCCTTAGGTTATGTTTTGAGGAGATATGAAGGCCTGGATGGGCAACTTAAAACCTATAACCCGCATTACGACAGGAGGCACAACATAAATATAGTCGTGAATTATGTATTTGGGGGAAAACGTGACTGGGAAATCAATGGCCGGTGGAACTTTGGTACCGGTTTCCCTTTTACGCTCGCCCAGGGTTATTATCCTGAAATTACGTTCAGTGACGGGATTTATACCGACTATCCGACTACGAATGAAAACCTGGGGGTTTTATATGATGAAATCAACAGGGGGCGTTTGTCGAGCTATCACCGTTTGGATTTTGGCATGAAAAAGAAATTTGTTTTCAACCGATATACCCGGCTCGAAATCAATGCAGGTGTAACAAATGTTTACAACAGGGCGAATATCTTTTATGTTGACAGGATCACCGCTGAAAAAATCAACCAATTGCCAATTATGCCAAGCATGGGTTTTCTTTTCTATTTCTAATCCCTTATTTCCAGTTTAAACCCGGTCCCGTGAATATTCGTGATCGAAATGGAAGGGTCGTCTTTCAGGTGCTTCCGTAGCTTCGTAATAAAAACATCCATGCTGCGGCCTATGAAGTAGTCATCGTTTCCCCAAACAACTTTCAGTGCTTTTTCGCGCGTAAGCAAATTGTTTTTATGTTCGCACAAAAGTTTTAGCAAAGACGATTCTTTTCTGGTGAGGTTTTTCACCTGTTCGCCAATTATCAGGTTCATGTTCCTGCTGTCGAAAACGTAATCGCCAATTTTAAACTTTTGGGCTAAATCTTTTGCGGTTTTCGATTTTGGGATACAGCGGCGAAGTATGGCCTCAATCCTCAAACTTAATTCTTCGGTGCTGAAAGGTTTTGAAATATAGTCGTCGCAACCCGATTGAAAACCACGGATACGGTCTTCCTTCAGCGACTTTGCGGTCAGGAAAATAATAGGTGTCTGTGTGTCTGTTTTCCTGATATCCTTTGCAAGCGTGAACCCATCTTTCTTGGGCATCATCACATCCAGGATTACAAGATCGTAGTTTTCTTTTATGAATTCTTCATAACCTTCTTCCCCATCTTTGCAGATGTAGGTATTGTAACCGATAATTTCGAGATAGTCCTGGACTACAAGGCTTAAATTTGGGTCATCTTCAACCAAGAGGATCGAAGCTTTCTTTTTTTGTGGAGCTTTCAAGGTTTTCTGTTTTTGATTATTGTTCATACCGGAAATATCAGACTAAAAGTACTTCCTTTGTTCAATTCACTATTGATCATTAAGGTTCCTCCCATGGGTTCAACCATGGTCTTAACGTAAAAAAGGCCAATTCCAAAACCTTTGGTGTCATGGAGGTTGCCAGTTTGTAGGCGATGGAATTTTTTTACGATTTCCCGTTGGTTTTCTTTTCTTATCCCTATTCCATTGTCCTGGACGGATATTTCTATTTTCCCATTGACGTTTTTGGTGGCCACCAGGATTTCCGGGTTTTTTGGGGAATATTTGTTTGCATTGTCCAATAGATTGTTGAGGATATTTGTAAAATGGACTTTGTCAAGCAATAAAAAGTGCTGTCTGGCAGCTAAATCAAATTGGATTCTCCCATTTCGTTCTTCCACTTGAACTTTGAAGTTTCTCACAACATCTTCCAAGATTTGATGGATATCCAGCCTTTCCATTTTCAGGTTATATTCTTCCCTGTCCAATATGGCAATTTGCAAGACCCTTTCCACCTGGTTTTTTAAACGTGTATTTTCATCAAAGATTATTTTGGCATATTTCTTTACTCTTTCAGGCGACCCGGCGACCATGTTCTTCGATAGTATTTCGCTGGAAACCGATATGGTTGCAATGGGCGTTTTGAATTCATGGGTCATATTGTTGACGAAATCGGTTTTTAGTTCCGAAACCTTTTTTTGCCGGAGCATGGAGGCAATGGTGAAAAAGAAACTAAATACCAGTATCAGCAAAAACAGTCCCGACATAATGGGCAGTATGGCCATTTGGTTAAATATCAAACCCTGTTGATGCTCAAAATATGCGGAAAGCAAATAACTATCGGATTCGCATAGGCATGTGAGCGAAACCCAGTTTTGGGAATGCGAAAGCTCTTGTTCATGCCCTTGATAAGGGCCCATCACAAAAGCTGAATCGGTTTTTCTAAAAACCCCATAGACATAATCCTTGTTGAGCTTCATGCCGCCCATTTCCTCTTGTATCAATGAATCGAGCGTGAGTGGATTGATGACAGACAGTATTTCGATATGCTCATTGTAAAAACCAGGGTCGAACGAAGTTTCATCTACCGGATAAACTTCATCGGATGTCAACAATTGGTTAACAACACTTTTGAGTGCGATTTTAACACTGTTGTTGAACTGGTCCTCTTTGAGCTCCCATACATCGCGTACCCATAACAGTTGGGTTACCATGGCCGCAATTAAAGAAATAGAAGTTAATAAAATAATCAATAAAATTACTTTGCGCTTCATAATCCAAAAATACCTTTTCCGCTTACAATTAACAGTTATTTAACAATTCATTAACAGTTTTAACAATTCATTAACAGTTTTGTTTTGACAGGCTATGTACATTTGCAGCAATTATTAATGTTTTAACGGCAAAATTGCCAAAATTTTAAAATCACACATATGAAAAAAATAGTTTATGCCATCGGGATAGTTGCCTTTTTAGTACTTGGCGGTTTTGCTGTAGAAACTGCAGTTGCAGTTCAAAGTCCTACTGATAAAGTAGTTTATGACGATCCTCCAAAGAAGGAGAAGAAAGAAGTGAAGAAAAAGAGTTGTTGCTCCGATATGGGGAAAACCGATGATTGTTCTTCAAAATCCATGTCTTCACATAAGTCCTGTGACGATAAAGCCGCTCCTGCAAAAAAAGAGACAAAAGAGATAAAAGAAACTTCCGATAAGGATAAAAAATAATACTGATTATAAGTAAATTGATAACCTCTTGTTTTTGATCCCGGCCGCGAAATTTCGCTGTCGGGATTTTCTTTTTCCTACTCCCTTCTTTTCGTATCAATAATTATGGTGACCGGCCCATCATTGACCAGTTCGATTTGCATCATTGCCCCAAATTTCCCTGTATTTATTTCCCTTCCTGTTTCTTCGCTTATCTTCTGGATGAATTTTTTATACAGGGGAATTGCGATATCGGGTTTTGCGGCCTTGATATAAGAAGGCCTGTTCCCCTTTTTTGTGCTTGCATATAAAGTAAACTGGCTGGCCACAAGGATTGCTCCCTTAATATCTGTTACCGATAAGTTCATTGTCCCCTCGTCATCTTCAAAAATCCTTAGCCGGCTAATTTTCCCTGCCAACCAGTCGATGTCCTCATTTGTATCGGCTTCCTCAATTCCCAACAATACCAGCAAACCACTTTCTATTTTGCTGAATACATTCTTATTGATTATGACCGAAGCTTTTGAAACCCTTTGAACAACTGCCCTCATCTTTTCTTGGATTTGGAACAAAACTAAGACTTTATAATTGAAAAAAAGGGCTGTCTTTTTCAAGACAGCCCTTTGAAATCAGGATCTATTACTGCTATTTAATAATAATCCTTTTAGAGATAACAGCATCATTGCTTTCAATCTGGAAGAAATATAATCCAGCTTCAAACTGTGATGTGTTCAATTGATAGAGTTTACTGTTGACCTGCTCATCGGAAACAAGCTGACCGGTATTATTGTAAACTTTCACATTGGTGATTTCCATTTCGGATTTCACGTTTACAACATCTGATGCAGGGTTAGGATATACTTGAGTATTGTTGAGTAAAATCTCATTAATACCAGTAATAACTTCTACAACCCACTCATTTGAACAATCTGATTCACCATTATCATAAACAGCAGTTACACAATATGTGTAAACATTTGTTATTGTAATATTGTCAGTATAGGCTGTCTCAGTAGTGTTTCCAATAACAGAACCATCTCTGTATACATTGTAACCTGTCAATTCCTTAGTGCTCTCAGGTGCAAATGAGTTTTTAACTCCACTTGCAACACCATTTTGAGAAGCCGATGCTACATTTCCGGAACTGGAAATTTTAGTAGCTGGTTTCGACATGGAAGCAGCTTTGTCACCAAGGCCTACATAAGCCTGGATGTTCCAGTTGTAATCCAATCCATAAGCAGCTGACATACCAACCCAATCGACACCGTCGAGTGAAATCATGTCACCCGATTCCTGGACGGCAGGGCCATCATCGGCACCAGCAGGGAATGTACCTGCACCATGGGTAACTTCATATCCAAACCAGTATTGCATCGAAGCATCAATGGTAACAGGGTTGTCAAGGTCAATGATATTGAAATCATCAACTACGAAAACTGCCACATCCTGGCTCATTACTTCTGTGCCAGCGGCATCACCTGTCCAGATTTTCATTACATAAGTTGCGCCCGGGTCACCGTTTGCAAAGAATGAAAGCTGGGAAACGCCCATGCCATTGTAAGGGGCGAGTTCATCGGGCATCCAACGCATAGCTACCATGAAAGTGCCACCGTTTGTGAGTCCGATACCGTTTCCGGTATTTTCACCACTGTCAAAATGGATCCATTCGCCTCCACCTGGGGCATCCCATGTAAGGTTAATATCTGAACCCTGGGTAACTACATCTGGTCCTGTCAAATTAGTAGGAGCAGGCAATGTTGGAGGTGTGATTACCCAACCGGCACCAAAGCAAACATCATCATAATAAGCACCTGGTGTTCCACCAGTATCAGCGCCAAAGTAATCAATGCCGCCAATAGTAGCGAAACTGTTCGCCCATTCAACAACAACAACGCCATCGAATAATACCTGAGCCATTCCTGAGTTAAGGTCAAAATCAACCTGAACAAATATCCAAGTGTCCATATCATAGGTGAAGTCATGCACGATTGTGTTTTCTGTTACATTTGCACTTCCATCGTCATTGAGGAAAATTTCACATACCCAATCAATTCCGGGAGTAGGTTCAGATTGAACATTAAAGTAACCTGAGAATCCCGTAGGTACATACATATAATGGGAATATAGCCATTGTCCGGAAGCAATAGGTGTATCGTCCAGTTTAAGGATCAGGTCAATTCCCCCATCGTTCACAACAAATGAATTGTCAGCACTATAAGAGTAATCACTGCTAACAGGTGCATCTTCTGAACCACCTGGGGCACCGCTCCATGTTGTCCATGGATCTCCCAATTGATCGGCAACAAAGCCGCCAACTGTTAAAGCATCAAAGTTCTCGCACTCATCTGGAGGCATAACAGCACTAAAGCATACTTCATCGAAATGTGCACCTGGAGGTGTTCCATTTGCACCTGGATTGGCATACATGTTTGCTCCACCCAGTGTGTTCGCTCCGGGTGTTCCAAATGTACCCAGTGTCCATTGGTATCCAATGATAAGTGCACCATCAATATAGAATTCACACCAGTCATTGTCCATATCAACAATAACTTCATTATGGTACCATGTATCATAGCTGTAAGGAATCACAGCAGCAGCAGCAGCGCCGGCATCTATTATCATAGTCATGTCATCTTCGTACATAATCTGGAATCCCCATTCAGTACCTGTAGCCACATCTTTTTGTAAGTTCCAGTAGCCTGTTGTACCGGTTGGGATATAGATGTCGTTGCTGAATTTATAAACACCAGATGTAAGGTTTGATTCGCCAGCCAAAAGGACGAGGTCGGTCGTACCTTCAACTAAACATGAATTTGATGGGCTTATTGAGTAAGCATCGGAAACCAATGCATCTTCTGCTGTTCCGGGAGCTCCACTCCATGTTGTCCATAAACCACCTAATTGTAAAGCAACGTAACCACCAACGGTTAAGTCATCAAAACCTTCACAGTCGCCAGGAGGAGGTGTCTCTACAATTTCCGCTATGGTACTGTTAGAGCATTCCGATTCACCGGCATCATAGACAGCGGTGACACAGTACTCGTACGTGCCCACTTCAAGGCCCGTATCGGTATAAGTTGTTTCTGTTGTAGAGCCTATCATGTCTCCGTCGCGATATACG
>JAJRTT010000040.1 GCA_024278155.1 Bacteroidota bacterium
AGAATACAATTCGGTTGATTTGATAGCGGGCGTGGCCACAGGTGCAATTGCCCACGGCGTACTTGTTGCCGAGGCAATGGGGCTTCCGTTCGTATATATACGGTCATCGGAAAAGAAACATGGCCTCGAAAACAAAATCGAGGGGGAATACAAATCGGGGCAAAGGGTCGTGGTAATCGAAGACCTGATCTCGACCGGGAAAAGCAGCTTGAATGCTGTTGAGGCTTTGCGCTCGGTCGGTTGCGACGTGAAAGGGATGGCGGCCATCTTCACCTATAACCTGAAAACAGCCAACGACAATTTCAAAGATGCCAAATGCGAGCTCCACACGCTGGCCGATTATGATACCCTTGTAGATTTTGCCGTTGGGAACAATTACATTTCGGACAAGGATCTGGGTTCGTTGAAGAAGTGGCGGAAGGCACCGGACAAGTGGGGCTTATAAATCGAGGCCTTTTTTTTAATATCATTTGTCAAATTACAAATAATAAAATTTAAAATACAAGTAAATAACAATTTGTAAAGCCAAAATCTCAAACCATCATAACTACGATCTATATCATGGTTTAATCTAATTTCCTCTTAAGTTTTGATATTGGGTTTTAATATTTTGAGTGCTTATTTGTTATTTATTGTTTGAAGATTGTCATTTTTCTTTTTTTTACAAATACCAAGTAATACCTTAATTCCAACAACAATGACAGAAATAAAAAGCGAACATATCGACATCCAAAAGCAGGCACAGGACATTTTTTTGTTTTTAAGCGATTTCAATAATTTTGAAAAGCTGATGCCCGAACAGGTGGTAAACTGGCAATCGACAAAAGAGAGTTGTTCGTTTACCATTAAAGGGATGGCCAGCCTTGAAATGCACCAACAATCGGTGGTCGAATTCAGTGAAATCAATTTGGTTTCCGCAGGGAAATCCCCCTTTCCGTTCACGCTCTCGTGCTTCCTGAACGATCAGGGAAACAGCACCGATGCCCAAATGATACTCAATGCCGACCTGAACCCCATGCTGAAAATGATGGCAAAAAAACCCTTGCAAAATTTCGTGAACCTTTTGGTGGGCAAGCTGAAAGTTGTTATGGAGGGTTAAATAATATATTCCACCTCTTTAAACCCAAACAGCAAATTTTCCCCATCGGTAGTTTTCAATTGAAGCTGGCCAAATCCTGAAACACCTCTTATCTCAGCCATAAAAGGCACCCCTTTTTTCTTAAACCTGTGCATTTCATTCAGGCGGTACAATTTTGAATTATATTCATTATCGATTATAAGGGACTTACCGGATATGATTTCATCATAACGCCGGTCCAAAAACCGACAAAGGGATTCCAGGCATTCGATTAAATCCAACTTGGTTCCTGAAAACATGCTCAAGGATGCCGGATTTGGAATATCAACTGGAAATTTCTTTTGATTGACATTGATACCGATCCCCACGGTTACATCCTCCAGTCTGGCCCCTTTAATCGTATTGGAAATCAATATCCCGGCAGTTTTCTTGTCACCTATATAAATATCATTGGGCCATTTGATACGAACTTTAAGATCGGGAAGAGTAGCTTCAATAAAATCGAAAACGGCCAGTGCCATGGCTTTGTTCAGGACAAACTGCTTTTCGGGTGAAAGGGGTTCAGGTTTTAGTAATACAGAGAGGTTCAGGTTTTTCCCTGCTTCGCTGTGCCAGGAATTGCTTCCCGTGCCTTTTCCTGCCGTTTGCTTATCAGCAATTACAATTGTGCGATGCGTCAACCCTTTCCCGTTATCCAAACAAACCCGCACATATGAATTAGTGGATTCCACCTCCTTTAAACGGATTATCCGAAACCCGGACATATCTTCATTTCGCTTTTCTTTCATCGGAGTAAAAATAGTTATAATTCAACAAATTTAAGGGAATCGCCCAACAAAGTGATTGCTTCCTTGTTTTACTTTTGAAAACATTGGGTCAACGGCTGTTAATGTATGGAAAATGATTACTTTTGCGGCGGTTTTCAAAACATATATATGGCGAATAAAAAACAGGTAAACGAATCCGGGATTTTAGCCGATGTAGTTGTACATGGAATACAGGAAAAAAAGGGCAAAGATATAATTAGCCTTAATCTTTCCAAACTGCCAAATTCCGTTAGCAACTTTTTTATTGTTTGCCATGGAAGCTCTAAAACCCAGGTAGAAGCCATCGCCGAATCGGTGGAAGAAGAAGCCAGGAAAACACTGCAAAGGAAACCCTGGCAGAAAGAGGGCAAAGAAAATGCGGAATGGATTTTGATTGACTTTGCGGATGTGGTCGTCCATATCTTTCAAGAAGAAACAAGATTGTTCTATAAGCTTGAAGACCTGTGGGCCGATGCCAAAATAAAAAAGTATGAATCGGGATAAATCCCAATTGATTTTGACCTGAAACAACAAAGAAGGACATAATGTCAGAAGATAAACAAAAACAAAAGCAGAAACAAACCAAAAAGAACGTTTCCCCAAAAGGTGGATTGCCTCAAAGGAAACCGGATAAGCCCAAATTTAATTTTTATTGGATTTACGGAATTGTTGCCGTTATTTTCCTTGCCCTCACATTTACCAATATGGAAAACAAGGCGAAGGATGTGGAATGGGGGGAACTTAAGCAAATGCTGGCCGAGGAAGATGTGGAGAAAATCCTGGTCGTGAACAAAGAAGAGGCCGAGATTTTCATCAAAAAAGACCGCCTGCAAAAATCCAGGTACAAAGGCCTAAGCGATGAAGGCCAATTAGGGACAGCCCCGCACTATACCTACATTATTGGGTCCTTCGACACATTTAAGGAGGATGTTGAAAAAGCACAGGAAGGGATCGCAAACCCCATTTACCTAAAACCGGTTACCCGTGCAAACTGGTCCGGCGAAATACTCGGTTATATCTTTCCATTGTTGATCCTTGTAGTGGTATGGGTCGTCATCATGCGCATGATGAGCCGTGGCGGCCCTGGTGGCGGGCAAATCTTCAGTATCGGTAAATCAAAGGCCCAGCTTTACGACAAAGAGGCAGCGGTAAATGTGAACTTTAGCGATGTGGCCGGATTGGAAGAGGCCAAAGTGGAAATCATGGAAATTGTCGATTTCCTGAAGGAGCCGGAAAAATACACCAACCTGGGCGGTAAAATCCCAAAAGGTGCATTGTTGGTAGGCCCTCCGGGAACAGGTAAAACCCTGCTTGCAAAAGCAGTGGCCGGGGAAGCACAAGTCCCGTTTTTCTCCATTTCGGGTTCCGATTTCGTGGAAATGTTCGTGGGAGTAGGCGCTTCGAGGGTACGTGACCTTTTTAAGCAGGCCAAAGAAAAAGCGCCCTGTATTATTTTTATCGATGAAATTGATGCCATTGGCCGTGCACGTGGGAAAAATGTGATGACAGGTGGCAATGACGAACGGGAAAATACGCTCAACCAATTGCTCACAGAAATGGACGGGTTCCAAACGAACACCGGGGTCATCATTCTTGCGGCCACCAACCGTGCCGACATCCTTGACAGGGCATTGTTGCGTGCCGGGCGTTTCGACAGGCAAATACATGTTGAGCTGCCCGACCTTGACGAACGTCACGCCATCTTTAACGTACACGCAAAACCGATTAAAATTGTCAAGAACCTTGACCTTCGCTTTTTGGCAAAACAAACGCCCGGTTTTTCCGGGGCCGACATTGCCAATGTTTGCAATGAAGCTGCGTTGATTGCCGCCCGTAGAAATAAGAAAACAGTTGGCAAACAAGATTTCATGGATGCCATTGACCGGATTATAGGTGGACTTGAAAAACGGAGCAAAATCATTTCTGCAAGCGAGAAAAAAGTAATTGCATATCATGAAGCCGGCCATGCCGCTGTGGGTTGGATGACCGAACATGCCCACCCACTGGTAAAGGTGACGATTGTTCCCAGGGGAAAAGCCCTCGGTGCTGCCTGGTATTTGCCCGAAGAAAGGCAAATCACCACCTTTGATCAAATGTTCGACGAACTTACCGCCACCATGGGCGGAAGAGCCTCTGAAGAAGTCCACTTTGGGAAAATTTCAACAGGGGCGCTCAACGATTTGGAAAAGGCCACGAAACAGGCATTTAATATGGTAGTGTATTTTGGCCTGAACAAAAAAATCGGGAATATCTCTTTTTATGATTCCACCGGCCAACAGGAATACTCATTTCACAAACCCTACAGCGAAAAAACCGCACAAATAATTGATGAAGAGATAAGCAAATTAGTGGAAAAAGCTTACCAACGGGCAATTCAAATCGTTAAGGACAATAAAGAAAAAATTGACAAACTGGGAAAAGCCCTGCTCGAAAAAGAAGTGATTTTCAAGGAAGACCTGGAAGATATCTTTGGCCAACGACCTTTTGAGGAAGAAAGGAAAAGATTTGAAAAAGAGGCCGAAGATGAAATGAAAATGATAATTGCAAACGGGAAAGACGGGAAAAACAAAAAGAAGAACTCCCAAAGGGTGTTGCCGGAAGGAATAGGTAAAAGCGAAAATACCGAAAGTGAAGAACACGGGAAAGAAACCGTAACCGAAGAAAAAACCAAAGAGAACTGAATTCAACAAAATTCCAAATGGAAGAAACAACATCAAGGGAAAAAGTCCTGAAAAAATTGAGAAATGCTTTGATTAATCGTTCAGAAAGCCCATTTCCGTCCCTTGATCTAAATTCGTCGGTTTACAAAGACTTTGAAGATAGCCCTGACATTACGTTTGCCACGGAGTTTTCAAAAGTGAGCGGAAAGTTTATTTATTGCGAGGACGAAAAAGACCTTGAAGGGAATTTGGTTTCCCTTATTGGCGAAAAAAAGTGGAAGCAGGTTTTTTGCGCCGAGCAGGAAATCAAAGAGACCCTTGCTAATGCCGGCATCCCTTTTACCAGTATGGAATCGGAATTTACGGAAATGGATGCAGGGATTACCTATTGTGAATCCTTGATTGCCCGTCTCGGAAGTATCATGGTCTCATCAAGGCAAACCTCAGGGAGAAGGTTGAACGTATTTCCCGAAAACCATATAGTAATTGCCCGGTCATCGCAAATAGTCCCTGATTTGAAGGATGCTCTTGTTGATATCAAGGAAAAATACAAGGACAATATGCCATCGATGATTTCTGTTATCACAGGGCCCAGCCGCACGGCCGATATCGAAAAAACACTTGTTATGGGCGCACACGGCCCAAGGGAATTATATGTATTTTTAATTGACGAAGAAAAATAAACACCAAATGTTATGGAAGACAATTTGAGAGAAGTATTTACAGCAGGAAAAATGTACAAAATCGAGATGATCCAGCAATTCCTCACGGAAAACGGTATCGAAAGTTTTGTGCTCAATCAAAAAGGCTCTGAGTTCCCGGTTGGCGAAATCAGGTTGTTTGTGGATGAAAAAGATGAGGCAAAAGCAAAAGAAATTGTTGCTGCCCACGAAGTTTAGGCATTTTGAAGAACTTATTTACAAGAGCCTTTTCAGGTGCTATTTATGTAGTCCTTATACTGGTTTCCATTTTTTGGGGGCCCATGGCTTTTGCGTTCTTGCTATTTGGGTTCCTTGTGCTTTCGCTTAGGGAATTTATGTTATTGGCAAAAGTAGGCGGCAACAAACTTTCCGGGCCGCTTATCTATTTTGTCGGTGTTGCTTCTTTCGGATTGGTCACTTTGTTTTCGTTTGGCTATGTTCCCCTGAAACTCCTGGTCATTATTGTCCCATTGGTTTTCCTGCTGTTCATTGTGGAGTTATATGGGAAACTTAAAACCCCTATCCAAAATATCAGCTACTCCATTCTTGCATTGGTTTACATAGTGCTTCCCCTTTCATTGATGAACTTCTTTTTTGTGAAACTTGATGGGGACGAAAATTACCACAAGGGTTTGATCCTGGCATTTTTTGTTATCATTTGGGTAAACGACACTTTCGCTTACCTCTCGGGAATGTTGCTTGGAAGGCATAAGCTGTTTATAAGTGTTTCACCCAATAAAACCTGGCAGGGAACTGTTGGTGGCGCGGTCTTTAGTTTGATGGCCGCATGGATATTTTCCATCTACTTCCCATGGCTCGGATTAACATCATGGTTGGCGTTCGCATCCGTATTAATTATTTTTGGTACTTTTGGCGACTTGATCGAGTCCATGTTCAAACGAAGACTGGGTGTCAAGGATTCAGGCGATATAATGCCGGGCCATGGTGGTATTCTCGATAGGTTGGATAGTTTACTGATTGCAGCTCCCTTTGTTTTCGTTTTTATAATCCTGGTAATTAAATAAGATGAGGTTTAGCATACATAAAGAGGGTTATCCCGTAATTATTCTTGTTCTTTTTCTTTTACTTACGATTGTCCTCGTACTCAATATTATATTTCCCGAGCAAACTATTTATCATTATTTGCTTTATTTGACCGGAATCGTTTTTTATTTTTTCGTTGTCCGGTTTTTCAGGGATCCCATAAGGGAAGTTGTCCCGGATAGGGATATTGTTATAAGTGGTGCCGATGGAAAAGTTGTTGTGATAGAGGAGGTGGAAGAAAAGGAGTACTTCAAAGGAAAACGCCGACAGGTTTCTGTTTTTATGTCGCCCACCGATATACATGTGAACTGGTTCCCGGTTTCGGGGGAAATAAAATATTACAAACACAACCCCGGTTTCTATTTCATTGCATCCAAGCCAAAATCCTCCGAAGAAAACGAACGGACGACCGTGGTGGTGGAAACAGAAGGCCAAAAAGAAATCATGTTCAGGCAAATTGCCGGGACCGTTGCCCGCCGGATCGTTTGTTATGCCAAAGAAGGAAATTATGTGGAACAGGGCGATGAGCTGGGCATTATCAAATTCGGATCCCGCTATGATCTTTTCCTGCCGCTCGATGCCAAGATCGAAGTGGAATTGGGGCAAAAGGTAACAGGTTGCGAAACTATAATTGCGAGGTTTTAAGATACTGCCAAGGATTTGTGAAAAAGACAATATTGGAAATAGTTCTTTTGACAAAATTAAAATTAATCCTTAGCTGATTAGTTTCCACTAAGTATTTTTCCCTCCTTTACAATCTCCCTACAAATAAAACCGGCGGCATCGCCATCCCCGAAGACAGAAGGGAAGCGGAGTTCCTCTATTCCCATGAAATGTTCATAAGCTGCCACTATCCTGTCCCTGTCGGAATCG
>JAJRTT010000041.1 GCA_024278155.1 Bacteroidota bacterium
AATTGCTACCTTTACATATCGGGCGATATTTATCAAAACGGCACATGGACGAACAACCACACCTACCTTGCTGGCGATGCCGACCAAAACCTTTGGTTCACCCAGCCTTTTGAGGGAGAAAACCTGACAAACTCGAACAATAATGGAAAAGTGGTCAGCAACTCTACCCTGGTTTTCAACAATACAATAATAGATTTTAACGGTGATACGCTTATGTTTGCCGAAGCAGCTGATTCGCTGAAATTAAACAAAAAGTATTTCCAGAATGCGGTTATCATAAAAGCTGGGGCTAAAACTGCCGGGTTCTTGAATTGCGACTTGTCCACAAACGCCTATTTCAGGAATATGGATATCATAGCCAACAATATCAATTTTGATGGCATTGTTCAATTTCAGTCACCCATGAATATTTACGGCCATGTTACTGTAAGCGATACATTGCAAAACCGCAATGCAGGAAACCATACCGCAACAATAAACGGCAACCTGACCAATAATGGCTTAATACGGGACAACAATTTTCAATGTTATTTGAACATTACCGGAAATGTAATTCAAAATGGCGTTTGGACGAATACTATCGTTAACATGACAGGTACGGCCGATCAGCATATTGAATGCCTGTTCGGGAACCCCATTTCGGCCAAAAATTTTAACAATACCGACCCCTCTTCCCGTATTATTTCCGATGGTGACCTTTTGTTCAGTGCTTCCAAGTTTGATTTGAACGGAGGGGAACTGGTAATGCAAGCTACAAATAAACTATCGGCCCTTGGGACTTCTGGATATAATACATGGATAAAGGATGGGACCGTGACAGGCCAGGATTTTGAGCTTGAAGGGAATGCAAATGCCTATTTTCATTCAGTCACATTTATGCCCAATGTTGTTCTGAGCGGTGAAATCCATTTGTATTTCAATACTGTTTTCGAGGGTTACATCATAAATACCGGGATACTGCAAAACCGGTCCGGGTCTTCGGTTACGTTAAATGTTGGGGGCAGGATTACCAATAATGGCGAAATAAGGAACAACAATTATCTTTTTACTGTTTATTGTCAGGGGGATATTGTCAACAATGGGCTTTGGACAAATTTCAGCACAATCTTAAACGGGGTGAACGACCAGTTTGTGTTCCTTATCGACCATCAGCCCATCACCGGTCAATTTAAGTTCGATGCACTTGCACTTGGGGCTCCTTACCAATGGTATTACAACAATGTCATTTTAAATTCCCCTGATTTTACGGGAGAGATCCAGCAAAACCTTAAATGGAATGTCCCTGTCCAACAGGCCTATTATGGCGATTATTATTGCCAAACAGGTGGAGGAAACTCACGAACAATAACCGTTGGTGGTGGCCTGTTGGCCAATTTTGCCATCATGCTCGAAGGCCCGTTCAATGTGGCTGAAATGAGCACGTCCCTAAACAGTAACGGATATTTGCCCACGTCCCAGCCCTTTAGTGGTTCGCCATGGAATTATCCCGGGACGGAAAATGTTGTCTCCATTCCCAATGCCGATATCACCGATTGGGTATTGGTTGAATACCGTGTTACCCCAGGCGGGCCTGAAAGTGCTACTGCCGCTACCATGGTGGCCCGGCAGGCCGCCTTCCTGCTAAAAGATGGAAGCATCGTTGGAATGGATGGCACAAATGAATTGCAGATAGATATTTCCATAACCGACAACCTTTACATTGCAATCTGGCACCGTAACCACCTTGGCGTCCTGACATCGGCTAACGTAACACAAAGCGGGGCTGCCTATACCTGGGATTTCAGGGATGATATAAGCAAGGCCTATCAGGGCGGACAGGGGTTTAAGGACCTTGGGGGTGGTTTTTTCGGAATGGTTTCGGGCGATGGTGATGGTAACGGGATTGTCCAAAGCACGGACGAAACAAATGTGTGGAAACCACAACTCAACCAAACAGGCTATTTAAACGGTGACTTTGATATGAACGGCATTACACAAAGCACCGATGAAACCAGTTATTGGAAACCCAACCTGAACACGGGAGGACAGGTACCGGGAAAAGCAAGTACAGCAGCTTATCGCTGCCAGGTTCCAAAATAAAACCACAGAAAAACAAACAGTCCCAAACATTGGGTTTTATTTCAGGGAAAAAGGGTCAAGTTGACCCTTTTTCCCTGTTTTAGTTATATGGGTATTGCAACTTTTTCAGGATCAAAATTCCATGCAATTAAATTCCAAATAAAAAATTTCGCTGTTTGTTAAAAAACTTTACTTTTGCACCTTGTTTTAAAACGTCTATTAATAAATTACGAAACCTGATGCGAAGTCCTTATAAATTAATTGTTAAAGCACTATTTTTATTTGCTTTGGCCCTTGTGGTTTTATCTTCCTGTGTGCCCATGAAAAAACAAATTTACCTTCAAACACAAGAAGACACGACAAAAACAGAATATATAAACAACAAAACCCTGGATTACAAACTTCAATCAGGGAACAATTTATATGTAAAGGTAATCAGCGTTGACCAGGAAGCAACCAGCTTTTTCAATGCAGGTTATGGTTCCTCCGGTAATATATATTACGATGCTTCCATTTATCTAAACAGTTATTTGGTGAACGATTCTGGTTTCGTTGAATTGCCGTTTTTTGGGGAACTATATGTAAAAGGGCTCACGGTACAAGACGTTAAGGAAAAAGTCCAGGATTCCATTCAGAAATATTTGAAAAGGACAATGGTTCTGGTAAAACTGGTCAATTACAATATTTCCATCGTAGGGGAAGTACAAAGGCCGGGGCAGTATAAGATATACCAGGACAAAATCAATATTTTTGAAGTACTGAGCATGGCCGGCGACATGACAACTTACGCCAAGCGCGATGAAGTACTCATTGTCAGGCATACCGGAAAAGGTTCCAAAACCTACAAAGTCGATCTTTTGTCAGACAGTATGCTTGAATCTGAATTTTACTACATAATGCCCGATGACATTATTTATGTACAACCCATAAAAGGGAAGAACTTTGCTTTTTCTGCCTTCCCTTACACACTTGTAATATCATCAATATCGTTGTTTTTAGCCATTTTAGCAATATCCAAATAATTATTATATCGTGGAAAACACCCAGAATATCCAAAATATCGTCCAACAACAAGAGGAAGAATCCTTTGACTATAAAGCACTGTTTTTTAAGTTGTACCGCTATTGGTATTTCTTTATCTTAACCATCTTTATTGCCCTTCTGATTGCATTTTTGTTCAATAAATACACGAAATCAATTTTTGAAGTGTCCACAACTGTTTTGATCAGTGATGACAAAGGGGCCATGGATGCCCAGCAATTATTGGGTTTTGGCCTAAGCAACAATATGCAAAATGTGGAAAATGAAATTGGGAAACTTCAATCCTATACCTTGATCAATCAGACAATCAGGCAGCTTGACCTTAGGATTTCCTATTTTGAAGAAGAAAACTTTGTCACAAAGGAACTGTACAAGAACAACCCTTTCCGTATTGAGTTGGATAGCCTGCACCCACAACCGGTGAACGTTAAATTCAAACTGAACTTTCAGGATGGAAACACTTATACCCTGGAGGCAGAAGGAAAAGGGGTCAAGTTATACGATTTTTCTGAATTCAAAACAGCTGAGAACACTGAAGACGGTACAGAAATAAATGTAAGCCTCGATACTACTTTTGCGTTTGGAAGGTATGTCTCCAATAAATATTTCCGCTTCAAGGTTTTGGTAAATGACAATTACAAACCGGATGTCCATGACAGTAAAAGCTATTATTTCATTTTTAATGACATAGGGAAGCTGACGAAACAATTTCAGGCATTTACGATTGAGCCGATCAAAGAGGAATCCTCGATCATAAAAATTACCATAAAGGCCAATAACGTAAGGAAATCCATCGACTTCCTGAATACATTAACAAATGTTTATTTGTCGAGGAACCTTGCGAAGAAAAACCGCGTTGCCGAAAATACCATTAAGTTTATCGATGAGCAATTGGGCGAAATCTCCGATTCTTTGGATTATGCAGAAGACAATATGCAGAC
>JAJRTT010000502.1 GCA_024278155.1 Bacteroidota bacterium
ACTGCCGATTTATCAAAAGGGGGCATTTGCATATCCGAATTCACATCTTCTGCAAGCACCCGGTGAAGGGAATCCATAAACCCAACTTTCCCCGTTTTCATTGCATAAGCAGAATTCCTGACTATATCCAAAGCTTCTTCAAAAAGTATCATTTTTTGTATTTTAAAAAAAGGCAAAGTTATACTGAAAGAACACAGGTTTGTAAATTTTGACAATATTTTCAGTTATATTTGCCAAAAAATTGAGAAACAACAACCATTTATCTTAGAAACAATGAATTTCAACTTAGCGGGAAAAATCTTTTTTTTCATTTCAGTCGCCGGCCTTTTCATTTCAGCTTCGGCACAAAACACAGGGACAATCGATGAAAACGGACTGAACAAAATGCGGGAACAGTTCCACAACGACAAAGATGCAACAGCAAGGATGAACGCCGTGTCATCGAACAATATCAGAAATTTATCATTGAACCGGGAAAACCTCGGGAAACTGGACATGCACTTCTCGAACCGCATTGAAACCAAGGGCATCACCGATCAAAAATCAACCGGGAGGTGCTGGCTGTTCACGGGCCTGAATGTTTTCAGGGCCAAGGTGATCAACGAAAACAACATGGGTGATTTCAGCTTTTCGCATAATTTTAATTTCTTTTACGACCAATTGGAAAAAGCCAACCTCTTCCTTGAAGGGATCATTAATTCAACTGACAAACCCCTAGATGACAAAAGGGTGGAATGGCTGTTCAAAAACCCCATTGGCGACGGTGGTCAATGGACGGGCGTGGCGGATATCATTGAAAAATACGGCCTTGTCCCTTCCGATGTTTTCCCCGAATCTTTTAACAGTGAAAACACGGCCCTTATGTCGCGGATGATCAGGAGAAAACTGCGGGAAGACGGGATGGGCCTACGGGAAATGTTTACGGAAGGGAAAAAAGAAAAAGAGATCAGTGACGAAAAAGAGAAAATGTTGGCCGATATTTACAAAATGCTGGCCATCAGCCTTGGTGAACCGCCCACCGAATTCCAATGGCGGTATGAAGACAAGGACGGAAATCTTTCGGAAATGAAAACCTATACGCCCAAATCGTTTTATGAAGAATTTGTGGGGATCGACCTAAGTGATTACGTGATGTTCATGAACGACCCGAGCCGGGAATATGGCAAACTTTACGAAATTGATTACGACCGCCATATCATCGAAGGGAAAAACTGGAAATACATTAACCTCGACATTGAAAAGATCAAGGAATTTGCCAAAAGCTCCATCCTCAGCGGTGAAGCCATGTATTTTTCGTGCGATGTGGGAAAACAATTCGATAAAAACCGGGGAACGCTTGACATAAACAATTATGATTATGATGGCTTGTTCGGGGTAGATTTTGGAATGGACAAGAAGATGCGCATCCAGACATATGAAAGCGGCTCGACACATGGAATGGCACTGGTGGCAGTGGATATTGCCGAGGGAAAAACAAGAAAGTGGCTCCTGGAAAACAGTTGGGGCGATTCGGGCTTCGACAATGGTTACCTCATTATGACCGATGAATGGTTCAATGAGTATATGTTCCGGCTTGTGGTGAACAGGAAATTCATCGATGCCAAAATATTGGAAATCCTGGATCAGGAAGCTATATTACTGCCGCCCTGGGACCCCATGTTTTCACCCGGGGATTAGGTTGCGAAACAATTTCGGCTTTAGGGGAGTGAACATTTCGGGGGAAAAGCTGTTTTTTATATGAACAGCAAAAGCCCGGATGTCCAATCCCGAATTTTCAAAATATCAACATCGAACTAAAAAAACTGAATTTATGAAAGAAAAAACCATCATTGAAACTGTCGGAACCATTTCGAAAAAAGAAACCCTTGCCAGTATCGAAGACAGCTTTAGCAAAGGCTCCCTTGTATTGGAGATCCTTTATCCATTTCCAGGATACTACCATACAACCGTCCCCGACACAAAAACCCTTAGCCCATCAAGTGTTTTCCTGATCACAAAAAGGAATTACACCGATGAAAAAATCATCCGGGCATATTATGAAATAAAAAAAGAGTTTGGAGATGAATTCAATGCCACTCCCGGAAAGCTCACCCTCTTCAACGTTCAGGCTTCCTGCATCCGCATCAAATTCCTTGAAGGGTATGACAAGCTTGGGAAACTCATCGAACTTTTCGGCAAACATGGCATCCAAATGGCCAAGTACCGCCGTGTTTCCCCTTATGAAGGCGTAATCAAAATCAATAAGTTTTTCTCGCTGAGCAACCCTCAAAAAGGGTTTTACATTGACATTGCGGAACCGGAAATGTGTTATATCGAAATCCCCGGACACCTTAAATGGTCAACATTTGAAAAAATGACCCATGAAATAAAGGCCAATATCGACGAAAATAAATTTGATGCGGCCCTGGGTTCTTTCTATCGTCAGGATTGCCTTTTGGACGTAGTCAGGATTTACGACAAAAACATCGACAACCATAAAATCGGCACCATAAAAGAAAAATACCTTGAAGCGATCAGCAGATTGAAAACAAAATGATCCCCCAATTAAAAACAAGTATCATCGAATGGCTTATTGGCCTAAATTTAAGTGAAGATGCGGCCAAACTGATTACCGACTTTTCCTTTTTTGCCGGTCTGTTGATCCTGAGTGCCATTTCATATATTATTGCAAAAAAGGTACTTATCAGTATCATTAAAAAGCTGACCCAAAAATCGAAAACCAAGTGGGACGATATTTTTGCCGAAAAAGGGGTCTTCAATATCCTTTCCTATTTTATCCCACTTTACATTCTTTATACGTTCACGCCGATTACCCTGAGCAATTACCCTGTATTTGTTTCGGGCGCCGAGGCAATTTTTTCGGCCCTGATGATCCTTACAATCCTCATTTCGATCAATGCGGCCCTTAATGCGGCAGCCGAAATCTACAATGGCTTTGCGATTGCAAAAACCCGGTCGATCAAAGGTTATGTACAGGTTATCAAGATCGTGGTTTTTACCATTGGCGCCATTCTTATCCTTACCAATCTGTTTGGGATCGATAACCCTGCCGGGATTGTTGGCGGACTTGGGGCTTTCAGCGCCGTATTGCTTTTGGTTTTCAAAGACCCTATCCTGGGGTTTGTGGGCGGCATCCAGTTATCGGCCAATAATATGTTGAGTCCCGGCGACTGGATCTCGATGCCGGAATACAATGCGGACGGTACCGTGATCGATATTGCCCTTACAACGGTTAAGGTACAAAACTGGGACAAGACCATTTCCACCATCCCGACCTATTCGCTTATTTCCGAATCCTTCAGGAACTGGAAAGGGATGGATGAATCCGGTGGAAGACGTATCAAGCGCCACCTCTTTATCGATATGAAAAGCATCAAGTTCTGCACACATGAAATGCTCGTAAAATATGAAAGAATAGAATATGTAAAGCAATATGTGGAAGAAACCGAAAAAGCCTTGCAGGAATACAACAAATCAAGGAACATTGACGATAGTATTTTGGTAAACGGCCGGCGACAGACGAACATTGGAGTGTTCAGGGCTTACCTGAGAGGCTACCTCCACAACCATCCGAAAGTGCATGACGATATGACTTTCCTGATAAGGCAACTGCAACCTTCCTAAAAGGGGCTTCCCATAGAGGTGTATGTTTTTAGCAAAGAGCAGGATTGGGCAAAATACGAAGACCTGCAATCCGATATTTTCGACCATGTGTTGGCCGTTGTCCCGGAATTTGATTTAAGGGTGTTCCAAAACCCTTCGGGGGATGATTTCAATAAGTTGTTGGGATAATGGTTCCGGGCTACAATTAGAAGCCGATAGTTTTAGGAGTCCAATGGCAAAAAGAGGCATTCTTAAATATCCACTTTATACGACAACGTAAACTCGATAAAAAGACCTTCATTGATTTCAGGGTTAAGTTGTTCCCTTTCATCACCAAATTTCCAGGCCATAAGTTGCCAGTCTATTTTATCGTCTTTGGCGTAAATGGGGTAAGTCCGCCCCATGGTGTAACCCAGTTTTCCGTTAAAGTAAACGTTTTTCACCACTTTGGCATTGGTAAACAGATAGGGTTCGATGGCAAAACGGGAAGTATATGCATCCTGGAATTCACCGCTCAGGCGGAAGGTCGAAACCAGTGCAATATATCCCAACCCAACCGAAAAACCCTTTTTGATACCGTAATCGATATCCACATAAATAGGCAAATCCCCTTTGATTTTCAATTTGTTGCTCAATTTCCAATCCAAGCCAAAAATAGGGGAAAAGAAAGGCCCAAAAAATTCCGACCCATAGTATAAACCCGCCTTCCACAAGAAATCCTCGTCCACCCGGTGCGACCAGGTGCCGATAAACCCAAGCTGAAAGGCATTTGAATTCAAGACCTTGAAATCGGAATTCAGCTTTGGGAGCAAGACCAAGAGCAAGGAGTTGTCGTCGGAAAACTTATGGTTGATCCCCAAAGTCATCCCGAGGGAATAATAACTCTGTGGCCAGAATTGTTCGGGAT
>JAJRTT010000503.1 GCA_024278155.1 Bacteroidota bacterium
CCGCCCACCTGGAACTTTGCCGTAATATTATAAGGGACTACCACCGGCTGCAAGTAAATATTCGCATTTCCCTTTTTGATGAGTTTTGCAAACGTCCGGACACCTCCCCCGTCCAGCCCAAGCAAAACAGGTGTTTGCACATAAACAGGAGGGCCTTGCGCCCTAATCCCAGAAACCGAAAACAATATCGACCCGATAAAAACGAGGATAAAGAATATTGATGAATTATGCGTTTTAACCAAAACAGAATTGTTTAATTCATTGGTTGAACGTTTTGGGTATTGGACAGAAAAAGAAAACAGGAAAAGGAATAAGGTGAGTTGTTTTTTCATATTGACAGATATTTGCAAGCATTTCAGTTGTTCCACAAAAACATTTGGCGAGATTCCTCAGGGACAACCCATTGCACAATTATCATAAAACCCATACCTAAAAAAGGCAATCATCGGGTTGTGGCTCATCGTCCTCAATGTCGATTGCAAAACCCGGGGCCATTTCCAGGGCTTTGAAACCACAGGCAACTGTACCGAAATAGGTTATCCCTCCATTGTTACCAAAACCGGTATTGTTCATATGAGCCCTGATCCAAACCTTCTGGTTTTCGGAAATCGCAACCGGACCACCCGACCGGGTAAATGGTCCACCGACATGGCTGTGGGCTAAAATCCGCCGATAAATCAAATCGCCCTCTTCAGAAACAACTTCCCACCAATCCGCATATTGGTCACAACCTGTATCCGGCGAATCAATGGTTACCGAAAAGGTATAGTTGTTCCCTGAGACACTTGTTGCAACTCCAACAATATCCGCATATAACAAGCTATCGGGATTACCTTTGCCCATGTTTTCAGAATTATCCGGAAAAACAAAGGAAGAAAGTGCCAGGAACATCAACACCATCAAGGAATAAGAAAGGAAAAGAAAGTTTTTCATTGTAAAATTGCTATGTTGTTTAGCAATTTGACGCCAATATTGCACATCCCTTACAAGTGTGGTTTACTTGTTTAGAAAACTCTATTTAATAAAAAAAGCACTATTTCTATATTACTTTTTCTTCATTCGTTCCAATGTATTCTCGTTTATTATTTTCAGCTTATAAAAAAACCGGACATCTATCCGCAAATCATAAGAACCCGAACTACGACCATAACCTGAAGAATTACCGCTTAACTGTGGATCATTTTCACCGTAGTAGGCTTCGGCAAAAACCTCAAATGAATCCCATAATGTCCTTATTCCGGCAGTAAACAACTGCGATGATTTCTGGGATGTCCCACCCCAAAGATAACTGTAATTTGCATGAATAGTGAGCTTTTCGCCAATAATATCGAAAGCTGCCGAAGTGGTGAAGATACTTGAACTCACAGGTATCTCATAAGCAAAAGCCCAACTTGACACATTTATAAAGTCCTTTTGGTCTTGTGTGGCCGTGTCCACCAAAGCCTGGGTATATTTATACCAAGTACCTTGTGCGTTGTAATGGAATCTTCCAAAATCAATCCCGGCGTGCAAAGCAGATGCATAACGTGTGCCGTTCCTATCAGTTGTTTGATTATACAAATCGCCTCCCATCCCTGAAATACCAAATTGCATCTCCCAATTATCCCCTGAAGGATTAAACTCAGCTCGAAGGTTGATTTGGTTTACCTCCTGATTCTTTATTGCAGAAGAGAATAAATAATCTCCGCTCACATCTCCTGAGAACACATCTGTATCGTACCTGAATGGTGAGCTTGAAGACAATTGTTGGTTTTTAAAAAAACCTACATGAAAAGTAAAACCTTCAAAAACACCCTGCCAGGTCAAACCATAATCGTAATCATCTTGAAGGCCCACATAAAATGCAATGTTTCCCCAATCATCAAATGGCTGGTAACCAATTCCAAAAGGGACCCAGGTTTGCCCCAGTTGCAAAGTATTCTTTTCATCAATATTCATCCCTACATACATATGGGCAGGTGTCTGCCAGCCTTCATAGAAACGGTATTGCACCGCTCCAAAAAACTTTTTATTGACATCCGTTTTTGCCCAAATACGAAAACTGTCGAACCGCATACTTCCTTTGGTACTGCTACTTCCTTCTATCCAATTGCGATAGGTATAATAAGACATGGTAGTCAATCCAAAGCGATCCGATACATTTAGTGCATCTACCGGTCGGTGCTGTGCTTTCAGGCTTATTGAAACCAATATTCCAAAAACCATTAAAAGCAGAATTCTATTTTGAGCTTTCATCATTTGCAGTTTTTGATTTGTCAATTTTTTTTATTGAAATACCGGTAAACCCCAGAAAAATAGCTACCAAGGGACTGATAAGGTTAAAAAACGCAAATGGCAAATAGGCAAAAGTTGCCACACCAAGTGTTCCTGCCATATAAGCTCCACACGTATTCCATGGAACAAGGGGAGAGGTTAATGTTCCCGAGTCTTCCAGTGTTCGGGATAGATTTTCCGGGGCAAGCCCTCTTCGTTCATACTCCATCTTAAACATCCTTCCCGGCAGTACGATGGACATATATTGGTCAGAGGCAATGATATTCGTACCAAGACTCGTAAAAATGGTTGTAGCTATTAACGATCCAGTTCCATGAACCATTTTCAGCAATGCCTGGACAAGTTTTTTCAACATACCCGTTTCTTCCATTACGCCACCAAACATAAGGGCGGATAAAATAAGCCATATTACCTCCAACATCGAATTCATCCCTCCCCGATTAACCAATTGGTCAATACTCTCTGTACCCGTTGAGGTGGCAAAACCGGTGTACATTGCCTTCCATACGCCAGCTATCATCACCATTGGCTTTGACAAATCAGTCCGGTCAACAAACTGCATCACCTGTTCAGGTTGAAATATCACGGCAAATATCCCACCTGCAAGAGCCCCCAGCAATATGGTCGGGAAAGGTTTCATTTTCATAATGGCGAGAACCAACACAACCAAAACCGGAACCAGTAACCATAAACTGGTATTAAAACTTGCTTCTATGGCGTTCAAGGTTTCCTCCTTCATGCTCAGGTTTCCATCAGAAGAAGCATACAAACCAATTATGGTAAATATAATGAGGGAAATTGTAATGCTGGGAATTGTTGTCCATAGCATGTGTTTTATATGGTCGTAAAGGTTTGAACCTGCAACAGCCGGAGCCAGGTTTGTGGTATCAGACAATGGGGAGAGTTTATCGCCAAAATAAGAACCACTTACGATTGCGCCCGCCGTTATACTCAACGACATATCCATTCCATGGGCAATTCCTATAAGGCCAACACCGATAGTCCCCACCGTTGTCCAGGAACTCCCGATGCTTCCCGCAACAATAGCCGAAACAATTACAACTGTTGGATAAAATATCTTAGGGGAAAGGATTTCCAACCCATAATAAATCATAGTCGTAACTGTACCACTCATTACCCATGTACCTATCAAAGCCCCAACGGCCAACAAAATAAATATGGCGCCCATTGCCTGACTGATACTGTTTACAACCCCCTTGCCCATATCTTCCCAGCTATGTTTGTTTTTCAAACCAATTAGTGCCGCAATAAGGCTACTAAAAGTCAACGCGATTTGATTCGGTCCCCAGGAAGCGTCTTCACCAAAAAGGTAAACAGCCAATGATAGCATCCCCACGAGAAAAAGCATGGGTATTAACGCATCCACGTAGGATGGTGCTCTTTTGGTTTTTGTACTGGTTTTCTTCATATCATTCGATTTTGTCATTAATAAAGGAAAATGTTAGAATTATTTTCATGGCCAAGGAAAGATTGAATAAGCAAAGTTAACAAAATGTATGAAGTGAAAGTAGTCTTTCAATTAATAAATTGAGATGAACCGGATATGTTAAATAAATGTTAATCTTATTTAAGTATTTGCTTAAATTATTATTTACTTATAGTTTTGCCAAAAAATAAAATTATGGGAAATACTTGTATCCGGGTCCTGGCCGATGAAAACCAGATAAACGACTGCAAAAGTCGGTTGAATGAATTGGGAGTGGCATTTGAAAAAATGAGCAAGGCATTATCATTAACGGGAAATGAAGTTCGATTAAAAATTCTATTTCTTCTCAATGAAGAAGGCGAGCTATGCCCCTGCGATCTTAGCGATATCCTCGGCATGAGTGTTCCGGCCATTTCACAACATTTACGGAAACTGAAAGACGGGAGTATGATAATTGCCAGAAAAACCGGACAAACAATATTTTATCGGTTGAACAAAGATTTTGACACTATCCTTTTCCCTCTTTTTGACAAAATAAAACCAATTAAAATCTATAATCACACACAATGAACAAAATAAGCATAATAC
>JAJRTT010000504.1 GCA_024278155.1 Bacteroidota bacterium
AGGGTTTTCAAGATCAAATACAAAAGTTTTGTTTTTTCAGCGGTTTTGTTTTGAGCCTCTTTTCCCCTGTCAATGGTTTTTCAAAATTCAGCCCATGGCATTTTTTTTTCTTTCAATATGGCTTGTAACGGTGAGTATATGGTTTTGTGGCGGTTTTTGAAACACAAATCTTTCAACTTAAACCGATTTTATTTATTGTGAAAATGCTCATATTTAACACTTCACACGCCATAAACTATATACATTGTTAGCGTTTTGTTGTTTTTTCTTTTATCCAATTATCGTGTAACTTTCCCCATTTTGCATTTGAATTTCCTAAACGATTTGCTTGTCTTGGATGACAAAGTGGAATTACATTATATTTTTTGCTATTAATTTCAATTTCATGCTGTCTGCCATAGGTAGATTCTGTTTCTCCAAATTGAGCCAGTCTTGAAAATCGTTTGTCATGAAATCGTAGAAACCATTTAATTGGTAAATCTCCTAATAATATTAAAATCTCAGCTTTTGAATTTTCGAGTTCTTCCAATATTTCATCCCGTCTGCTTTTAAGATTCAATTCTGTTTTGTCAAAATCTGGAATAGTAGCTTCCGAAAGTCCAAATTTTTTAATGATACTGTCTGAATAATGTTTATTAATTGCATCTCTTTGTTTTTCATTTACTCTTGATTCAGGCAGTAAATCACACAACCATGCAACTTTCCTGTCAAATCCGAGAGGTTCTAAAAATAAAGAATCAAGTGCTCTCCCTGAAGGTCCATTAAGCATTTTATTAGTTGGTGCAGTCAATTGTCCTAATTGCTCTGGAATTTTTATTTCCGATATTATTTCTTCTGCATTTTCTCCTGTCCAGAAAATTTCTGGTTCGCTTGCTACTGCTAAAGCTGAGACTACTTGCTTTCCATTTTTATCAATCCATCGAGCATGAGCCGCACTTGCATAAACGCCCAAAACAAAAACTTTCTTAGGGCTTCTATCTTTTTGTTCAACTTTTTTAAGTTTTTGTCCAAACGGGAAATAGAAATTGTTTGTCATTCTGTTTTTTTCCTTTTTTTTCAATAAACGCTAACTTGTTTATATAAAACACTCCCCATTTTCCTTAAAAAATGCCGTTTGCTTTGTTATTGTGTTCGATTTCATCGGTTAAGCCATTTTTACATGTTTACAAATGACTAACAAACGTTTACTGTCGGATAAACCGAAATTTCTTAGTGGGGCTTGAACGTATAGTGTTGCATAGTTTCAACAAAGATAGGGAAAAAAGTCAGCGGTTTTGTGCCCCTGACCTAATTTATTCAGATGGAAATCATATATGTTTTTTTATTGCTATTATTTAACAGGGTCAATTGCAATTGAACGGGAAGCTTACGGAATAATGTTCACGCATGGTGCGCAGAATTTTTATGCGTTTTTTGCGATTCCCTGCCGGCCGCAGGCAGTTTTTGAACAAATAAAGCCAAGCTTTGTTGTAAGCACATACAAAAAAATTTGCGCAGATGACAATCGGAATTATCAAAGAGCGATCGCCCGAAACCAGGATGGCTTTACTCCCCGAAGCTATTTCAGCATTAACAGCTTTAAAAACAGTGGTACTTGTCGAAAAAGGGGCTGGCCTTGCTGCCATGTCCACAGATAAGCAGTACGAGGAGGCCGGGGCCAAGACCCTTTCGAGGGAAGAGGTTTTCAAGCAGGCCAAAATCATCCTTGCGGTGAATTCCCCGACAGAAGAGGACATAGGGTTACTGGTCAAAGACAAGGTTTTGGTAGCAACGCTTAATCCATTATCGGACGAAAAAGTGGTTTCTGCCTTGCAAAAGAGCGGCATAACATCCTTTAGCCTTGATGCCGTTCCGAGGATTACCCGTGCCCAGGCGATGGATGTTTTGTCGTCGATGGCCACAGTGGCCGGTTACCGTGCCGTTTTGGAAGCTGCTTTTAGCTTGCCCACATTCTTCCCCATGTTCATGTCGGCTGCCGGAACCATCAAACCGGCCAAGGTGTTGATATTGGGGGCAGGGGTTGCAGGCTTGCAGGCCATTGCCACCGCCCGAAAACTGGGTGCAGTGGTTGAAGCTTTTGATGTGCGTTCCGCCGTTAAGGAGGAGGTGCAGAGCCTTGGTGGGCGTTTTGTGGAAGTGGAAGGGGCAAAGGACGATGCGGCTGCGGGCGGCTATGCCGTGGAACAAACGGAGGAGTTTAAGAAAAAACAGAGCCTTTTGATCCAGGGACACGCCCTGAAATCGGATGTGGTGATTTGTACGGCACAGATACCCGGGAGAAAAGCCCCTGTTTTGATTTTAAGGGATACAGTTGAAAACATGAAAGCGGGTTCGGTCATCATCGACCTTGCAGCATCCACTGGAGGGAATTGTGAATTGACGGAAAACGACAAAACCATTGTCCATAAAGGGGTGAAGATAATAGGCAACTCCAATTATCCATCGGGAATGCCCGTGGACGCAAGCCGTATGTACGGCAAAAACCTCATTAATTTCCTGAAACTCATCATTGACGAAGAAGGAAATACAAAACTCGATTTTGAAGACGAAATCATAAAAGGGGCTTGCATTACGCATAAAGGGGAATTGGTGAACGAAAGGGTGAAGGCAAAATGGAAAGGGTAATATTTGGAAAACCGGCATATTGGAAAACAGGAATCGATTTTCCTATACTGGAATTTCGGGGGGTGAAAAAAAACAGCAAACATCATTGCGAACCTGAGTAAAGGCTAATGCGTTGGCGTGAAGCAATCCGCCAACGATTTCGACTGCTGATACTTAGGATCAGACGTTAGATTATTTACAGATTGCTTTGCTCCGCTCGCAATGACGACATTAATTAAGAGCTTTGGTTCTATGAAACTTGGCCCTGAAAATATAGGTTCTATGAGTCTTGGCTCTGAAAATCTCGATCCCTGGTTCTAAAAATATCGGCTCTAATAATCTTAACTCTATAAATATTGACACTAAAACGAAACACATAACTCAATAACTTATACAATCATGGAAGACATTCTCATTTATTTTTATTCGTACAAAGAGATGATATTTATTATCGCCCTTTCGATTTTCCTCGGAATCGAGGTAATTTCCAATGTGCCGTCCGTATTGCATACGCCGCTGATGTCGGGGGCAAATGCCATCAGTGGGGTCATCATTGTTGGCGGGATTATTTTGGTTGGACATACCGATGTCTCCAGGTTTTCGATAGAACTCGTCCTTGGTATCCTCGCTGTCCTTTTCGGGACATTGAACGTGGTGGGCGGTTTTGCCGTTACTGACAGGATGTTGGAGATGTTCAAGAAAAAAGGGAAAGGGAAATAGGGTGCAAAGGGCAGGGTGCATGGTACAAGTGACCAGCAACCGGCAACCAGCATCAGTTATCAATAAAAGCTATAATCAATAAAGAAAAAACAAACATCCCATGGACAAGATTTTAAATACATTCAATGGTACACAATTCACAACAGGAGGTGCTATCCTGGAATTTAGTTATCTCCTTGCTGCTATATTATTTGTGATTGGCCTCAAAATGTTGAGCCATCCCGAAACGGCCCGTAAAGGGAACTTTTGGGCGGCGGCCGGTATGGTCCTGGCAATGATAACGACCCTGTTTTTGCATACGGATGGCAATGGGCAGCGGATAGGTGGCATGAACATGATAGTTATTGTGGCCACTATTGGGGTTGGGACATTGATGGGTTTTGTGATTTCAAAAAGGGTAAAGATGACGGCCATGCCCCAACTGGTTTCCCTTTTTAATGCAACAGGTGGTGCAGCTTCGGCACTTGTGGGCTTGTTGGAGTTTTCCAATCCTGCAAACGAATCCTTGTTGGTAACCCTTTTGGGTTTGATCGTGGGAGCTGTGGCTTTTAGTGGTAGTATGATTGCCTATGGGAAACTGGACGGCAAAATCGGGAACATTGCTGCCGGATATATGAGATATGTGAATTATGTTTTACTTGCTGCTTTGGTGGCAATCACGGTTTATGTTTTGATACAGCCCAATCCGTCTGATTTTGGCAATATTGTTTACGTTTTATTTGCAGTTGCACTTTTGTACGGGGTCTTGTTCGTGATGCCAATTGGTGGTGCGGATATGCCGGTGGTCATTTCCCTGCTAAATTCATTAACGGGTGTTGCAGCCGCTTTGGCCGGTTTTATCTACAATAACGAGGCGATGATTCTCGGAGGTATTTTCGTGGGGGCAGCTGGTTCCATTCTTACTTTATTGATGTGCAAGGCAATGAACCGTTCCTTGCTGAGTGTCCTTCTTGGAGGTTTTGGTGGTGGTGGTAGTGTTGAAGGTGAAGATGGAGGTGTGATCAAAGAAATTTCGGTGAGCGATGCGGCCGTGTTGCTTTCCTATTCCCAGAAAGTCGTTATTGTCCCGGGTTATGGCCTTGCTGTTGCCCAGGCTCAACATACAGCCCACGAAATGGAAAAACTTCTTGAAGGGAAAGGCGTTTCCGTAAAATACGGGATACATCCGGTGGCGGGACGAATGCCCGGCCATATGAATGTTTTGCTGGCGGAAGCTGATGTCCCTTACGAAAAACTGGTTGAGATGGACGAGATCAACAAAGAAATAGAATCAACGGATGTGGTGGTTGTTATTGGGGCCAATGATGTGGTGAACCCTGCCGCCCACGACACGCCGGGAAGCCCTATTTATGGAATGCCCATCATCAATGCAGCCGATGCAAAAAACACAATCGTAATGAAAAGGGGAATGGGAAAAGGATATGCCGGGATCGAAAACCCGCTTTTCTTCCGGGATAAGACACGTATGCTTTTCGGCAATGCCAAAGATTCAATCCAGAAACTTGTGAACGAGATTAATGCACTGTAAAGGAGGTCATACTGAATATAGGTCACACTAAATAGGTCACACTAAATAGGTCACACTGAGCCTGTCGAAGTGTGAACCATCCGCAAAAATAAACCATGTTTCGACAAGCTCAACATGACCAAAGAACAAGCTCAACATGACCAAAGAACAAGCTCAACATGACCAAAGAACAAGCTCAACATGACCAAAGAACAAGCTCAACATGACCAAAGAACAAGCTCAACATGACCATATCATTGCACAAACTTCTCAATCAAATCCACCAAACGATTGGAGTAACCCACTTCA
>JAJRTT010000505.1 GCA_024278155.1 Bacteroidota bacterium
TTCTTAACCATGATAAAATTATTTTATTCGTAGCAATATGTATTATTTCCCTACTTGTTAATTCCAAAAATACCTAAAAGGTTACCCTGTTTTTTTAAAAAAAATAAAAATAATTATAACCGGCTGATATACCGATATGTAGAAAATATTTTAAAAATAATTCATTTTTGAGGGTAACCTTTTTCCCAATTTTAGAATCAATTATCAAGTTTCCCTATTTGGAAAAATAAATTTTTTATTCCAAAGCTTGGAATTCAGTCTAATAATTATACTTTTGTAGCAAAATTAGAAATTTATTCACTTTTAAAATTGAGAATCATGAAGATGAAAAATGTAGCAATTGCACTGTTTATGGCTGTGGCAACTTTTAGCACAACAGCAATTTTTTCCCAAAATGAGAATGGCAACGACGAGCTTTCCATTTCAAACGACCAAACAATCATGGGTCAAAGTTGGGATCCAACAAAAGTGGTTCACGGAGTTTGGGTTCCTGATTGATTTTATTTTTAAATACATTTTATTTGTAGTAATTATTTCCCTATAATTGTTACTCAACATATTTAATGATAGCAAAAGAATTGTTGTCAATATGTTATTAAGTCCCTAATCCTTGTTAGGAGGCATGGATGAAGTGCGGTATCACCAATTCTCAGATTTCTTTTTGGGTATGGGTGGGATTGATTGCATTTAGTTTATGTTCATGTCTTCTATAAATTGTATTTATATGTAATTTTGAGGATTTATATGCACTCCTCAATTTTAATGGAAACTAACAATATTAGCTACCGAATGATTCTTAAATGGTTTTTCCTTTTAATAATCTCTTTGGATTCTTTACAAATTGCATTTCCAGCAGAAATACCTGATAATCAATATCAGGATTCTATCATTTCACTTGCTGAAAAATATTATCATAAGGGTTATTATGATAGTGCGTATTATTATTTCGACCATGCCTTAAAGTCGTCAGAACAAAATAATTATGACAATGGCATAATTGTTTCCCACATAGGGATGGCCAAATGCAGCATTGCAAAAAGTGAGTATCATAATGCCGTAAAACATACAACATTAAACCTGGAATTGCTAGGACAGGCGAGTTCTGCAAATTCCGTTTGGTTACCAAGCATATTCTATTTAAAGGGACTTGCCGAATACAAGCTCCGCAACACTCACGAATCCATTCTTAGCCTAAATGCGGGAATTGGGGCATACGGAAATAACCTAAAGCAAGACAGCATATTTACATTGCTGTACAAAACCCTTGGGAACAATTATTTAGCTTTGGGAAAATTAGATGATGCGAAATCAGCCTATGAACTCGCATTGGACAATGAATTAAGCAGAAACGACACGAACCTCCTTGCAGCTTCCCTAATAATGAATATTGGGATAATATACTCCAGTAAGGCCGACTATATACGAGGGGAAGCGTATTTTATAAAATCCCTAAAAATCAAAGAACGCCTGTCGCCTGAAAAAAACAAAAACCTTACTAACGTTTACTTGAATTTGGGCAGACTTCAATCAGCAATTGGAAAATTAGATGATGCCCTTATCAATTACAACAAGGCCGAAATTAATTTGCTAAATGAATATGGGACTGATAATGAAAACCTAATACCTATATATTTAAATAAGGGCGGGCTATATATTATGACAAACCAGCACGAAAAAGCCCTGGCATATCACGAAAAAGCCCTTGAGCTTGCCGATAAGTATTATACCGATGAAGATCGAACCATCAGTCAGATTTATGGGAATTTAGGTGTTATCAATAAAGATCTGGGAAACTTCACAAAAGCTATCGATTGGTCCCAAAAAGCCTTACCCATAAACACTGACCCCGGGGGAAAAGTCACAATCTTGCGTACTATGGCCTCCTGTTATCAAAAACTTGGAGAAACAGAAACAGCGCAACACTATTTCGAATTGGCCATAAATACCATACGTTCCAATAAAGACGATATTCCAACAATTGGCTTCTGCTATCTTGATTATGGCATCTTCAACGATGAAATAGGAAACTTTGAAACAGCCAGGGTTTATTTAGATAAAGCGATTGAAATTATTAGAAATGACTATGGGGAAACAAGTAACGTTTACGCAAATTCCTTAACAATCCTGGGAAACCATTTCGACCTACAAGGGAAATACAGGATAGCCCTTGGCTACTATCAAAAATCCTTGATAATTTATTCAAAAGATTTTAATGATACTGATTATTATTCAAATCCCCATGAAAGTCAATTAATCATAAATGAAAACGTAAACAATATATTATATAACAAAGCTAAATCGTTTTACTCCCTTTATAACCTTATTTCGAAAGATGAAAGGGATTTATTGATGAGCTACCGAACCAGTAAACTTGCTATTAATGAATTGGAAAAAATACGTACAGGCTTTACCCGTGAAAAAAGCAAGTTGCTCATAACCAAAAACAGCAAACAGTTATTTGACCTGGCTCTTCAGGCATCATTGAAGTTGGCAGAAAAAACAAATGACACGAGATACATCAATGAGGCTTTTGCTATTTCCGAAAAAGGCAAATCCGCCGTTTTGTCTTCGGCGATAAAGGAATCCAAGGCCTTGTCTTTTGGTGGGATACCTGAAAATGTACTGGCGAAGGAAAATGAATTGAAAAACGATATTGCCATTTATTCCAATTTAATATACGCTGAAAATCTAAAGCAAAACAAAAACGAAGAAAACCTAAGTTTATGGAGGGAGGAACTTTTAGAACAAAACCGTGCATACGATAGCCTGATTTCTTTGTTTGAATTAAAATACCCCAAATATTTCCAACTTAAATATAATAATTCACCAATTGATATCCCATCACTTCAATCAAATTTATCGGATGCAGAGATACTGATTGAATACGATTTCCTCGATACGGTTTTAGTAATTTTCACGGTCACGAACAATGACATAAAATATACCAAAACAAATATTGGCGATACATTTATTAAAGATGTCAGAAACGTTATTAAAATAACACATGAGTATCCCATGGTTGAAAATGCAAATGAAAGGCTAAGTTATTTCATCAATAATTCTTACAAGCTCTATGGGATAATAGTTGAACCTGTTTTTACGGAAATCAAAGACAAGAAAGATATTATCATTGTCCCGGACGACATCCTTGGCTTTATTTCATTTGAATCGCTTGTAAAACAATTGCCTCCCAAAGAAATAAAGGGGTACAATAAATTGGACTATTTAATCAATGATTTTTGTATCAGATATTCTTACTCTGCTTCGTTACTATCAAAAACCATCAAAAAGCCAGGCCGAAAAACCAAAGTACTTGCGATAGCCCCGGCTTATTCAAATGATTTTATCTTGCCACCAATAGGACAAGGTCTTGGACTAAGTCTGGCCCCTTTGGACTATGCTAACAAAGAAGTGGAAAACATTCAAGATTATTACCCGTGTGAAATTCTCGAAGGCGATCAAGCAACTGAAAGCAGGTTTAAGAAACTTGCCTCGGATTTTAACATATTGCATTTCTCAATGCACACCATTGTCAATAACGAAGAACCGTTGGCCTCAAAATTGGTTTTTTCATTGGGCAAGGATTCCATTGACGATGGTTTTTTAAATACCTATGAAATCTACAACCTTACTTTAAATGCCGATTTGGCTGTACTGAGTTCTTGCGAAACCGGCGGGGGGAAACTTAGTAAGGGCGAAGGGGTCCTCAGTCTTGCAAGGGGATTTATTTATTCAGGGGTTTCTTCAATTGTGATGACATTATGGGAAATAGATGATATTTCGAGTGCAAATATTATTTCCGGGTTTTATGAAAGGCTAAAAGAAGGTGAGAAAGTCGATAAAGCATTAAGGAATTCGAAATTAAACTATTTGCACAAAGCAGACCAATTGCATGCCCATCCCTACTTTTGGTCGGCATATGTACAAATTGGCGACAATTCTTCAATTGCCGCCAATTCATTTTCTGTTAAAACGATACTGATCGTACCCCTTATAATAATTGTATTTATTGTCTTGTTCCTTGTAAGGAGGAAAAAGGATTAATCAAGATAGCTTAAGATATCTTTTGCCTGATCGGCATAATAACTATCGCTGTTGCTAATCTTGTTAAACTGAACTATGGCCTCATCAGTTTGCTTGTTCATTAAGTGTATGATGCCCAAGTACCATTCCGATTGTTCAACAAATAAGTTGTCATTATCTTCAACGATATATTCAAAAGATTCAATAGCTTTCTTGTAGTCCTTCAGTTCAATATAGCATATCCCGGAATAAAACTTTGCGGTAACCTGATTCCCTATCGTATTGAAATATATCAGCGCACTTTCGAAATTATTTTCGCGGTATAAACTAAAAGCCTCCTTCAGGGATTCTTCGGTATTTATTTTTGCGGATCTCATCTGCATACCTGGGCTTGCAGGTTTATAGTATTTCGAAACAATTTTATCCGTAGAAGAAGATTGGTTTGACAATATGTACCACAAACCACCTGCAACAACCACAAGTGAGAAGGAAGCTGCTGCGAGATGCCAGCTTTTCAACACTTCCCTGCGGGCTGTGAGATATGGTGACTTCTTCGCAAAACGGCTCCTTTGATCGTCCAGCATTTCCCTGAACTCGGTCAGTTCCCTATCCTGAATTGCTTCGTTTATTTCCAGGCGCAATGCATATTCTTCTGCAAACCGTAGGTCTTTTTCTTTTTGTTGAAGGAACAATTGGATTCCTTTGCTTTTCAGACTTCCGTCAAGAAATTCTTCTATTAAATAACTATTATCGGTCATGGTTATAATTTTTTAAGTTTATGAAAATTGTTATTGTTCATATAATATATATATTCAGGGTCGCTTTTAATACTTTCGACCAGTTTTTCCTTGCAGATATGTTTTCTCTTTTTCACATATTGCTCACTTTTCAATCCCAAGACCCTTGCGATTTCTTTTGATGAAATCCGGGCCAAAAACAGTTCAAGGATTTTCTGACAGTTATAGCTTAGTTTATCAAAATGCTTCAGGTACAAGTTGTACCTCTCATTTTTGTCATGGATAACATCTAAACTATCATCCAATTTAACTGTATCGTCAGTATCTTCAATGAACGCTTTTGTTTGACTCTTCATTTTCAATTGCTTTAACCAAAGCAACCTGCAAATGGAATAAAGATAAGTGCCGAAAGAACATTCAAGGGTTATCTCCTCTTTCCGAAGCTTCTGGAAGATTACTAAAATAGCATCTTGAAACACATCTTGCGCATCTTCCCCCGTCCCACTGTTTCGAGTCACGAAATTCCGGATTCGATAGTATTGGTCCTCATAAATAAAATCCAAGACTTTTCTGTTTTTATCACGAAGCCCTGATAATATTTCCTGCGCCGTTAATTCCTGCACTTCTATTTAGTTAATTCCAAAAACAGCAAAAAGGTTACCCTGTTTTGCAAAAAATTTTCATAATAATTACAAACACCTTAGATTTAGCTTATTGACAAAGCCAAATTAAGATGTTTTACAATCCTCAATAATAGTAAAAAAAGGTACGCTTTCTTAATAAAACATACCTTTTTTTTCAATCTCTATTTGTGAAATATCTTACTGGTTTTTATTGGCGGCGAAACAACAATTTCCGCAACTCCCGAGACATTTCCCACACAGCCCGATTTGTTTTTGACCGAGACTAAAGTAAATTTATGTTGTTCGGGAGGATTGGACAATGACCTTGTTTCAATATTAAAAGGGCTTTTATCAATTCCGGTTATTTCAATATCGGTTTTTCCATCATTATAGGTAATGTCCCAAGGGGCTGTCCCTGTTAATGCAACAGCAATCTTGTCTGTTCCGGTGTTGCCGTCAAATAAAGTATCCGAACCGCTAATTACCGCTGTTGGAACAGGATATTTATATACCTTTAGCGTTACAGGGTCACCTGACCGCCCATATTTATTTGTTTCCACTACTTTAATCGTCTCCTCGGAAAGAGTTTCCGTATTGGTCCATTCCACTTCAACACTATCGGATTTTATGTCAACACCATATAATGCCTTTCCCCCTTCACTGATTTCCCAGGTGTAAGTAGAACCTTCGGTTTTTATCACCTTATAGTATTCAACACTGCCCGCACAAACTGTATCGGCAGGTACGTCTTGGGAAAATGCACTCAAACTAAAAACAAAAAAAACAACGATTACCAGATTTTTCATAAAACTAAATATTTTCAAATGTTATAAACTCTATTAATTTTTGGAGGTGATACGCATTTCATTCAAAATGGTTTTAAAAATAAATAAATTCTTTTTTTATATTTTAGTAGTTTTGCGTCCTAAAAATCACAATCATATGTTTGAAGGTTTATCAGAAAAACTAGAACGATCGTTTAAATTGCTCAAAGGGCATGGGCACATTACGGAAATCAATGTGGCCGAAACACTTAAAGAAGTCAGAAAAGCCCTTCTCGATGCGGATGTCAGCTATAAGATTGCCAAGGATTTCACAAACACCATTAAAGAAAAGGCACTTGGCCAAAAAATATTGACTTCTGTTTCCCCCGGACAGCTCATGGTAAAGATAGTCCACGATGAAATTGCCGATTTGATGGGTTCCGAATCAGTTGACATCAACCTGAAAGGAAATCCGGCCGTAATCCTGATTTCAGGCCTTCAAGGTTCGGGCAAAACTACTTTTTCAGCAAAACTTGCCAATTACATTAAAAGCAAAAAAGGGAGAAACCCGCTACTTGTGGCAGGCGACGTTTACCGTCCGGCGGCTATTGACCAGTTGAAAGTCCTGGGAGACCAAATAAACGTAAAGGTTTTTTCCGAAGAAGAAAACAAAAACCCGGTCAAGATTGCGAAAAACGCAGTTTCACATGCCAAGGAATTTGGATTCAATGTGGTAATCATTGATACCGCGGGACGACTTGCCATTGACAAGGAAATGATGAAGGAAATCACCGACATCAAGGAATCCATCAACCCTCAGGAAACCCTTTTTGTTGTAGATTCAATGACAGGCCAGGATGCTGTAAATACAGCAAAGGCCTTTAACGACCAACTTGACTTTGACGGGGTAATACTTACAAAACTGGACGGGGACACACGTGGTGGTGCGGCCATTACCATAAAATCCGTTGTAAACAAGCCCATAAAATTCGTGGGCATTGGTGAAAAAATGGATGCCCTTGATGTTTTCCACCCAAGAAGGATGGCCGACAGGATACTTGGAATGGGCGATATTGTTTCACTTGTGGAAAAGGCCCAGGAACAATTTGATGCAGAAGAAGCCAGAAAACTCCAAAAGAAAATCGCTAAAAACCAATTCAATTTCAACGATTTCCTAAATCAAATAAAGCAAATCAAAAAAATGGGAAACGTGAAAGATTTGATGGGCATGATCCCTGGAATGGGAAAATCACTCAAAAACCTTGATATTGACGATGATGCCTTCAAAGGGATAGAAGCCATCATTTATTCCATGACGAACGAGGAAAGAGAGAACCCGAAATTGTTGAACGGAGGCCGAAGAAGAAGGATTGCCAATGGTAGCGGTTCTGATATCCAGGAAGTAAACCAACTGATAAAACAATTTGCCGAAACACAAAAAATGATGAAAATGATGACCGGTGGCAAAGGTAAAAACCTGATGAAAATGATGGGCCAGGCAAATAACATGAAACGTGGGTTTAAAGGAAAATAATTGGTATTTAAAATAAAGGGGCACTTGAATCAACAAAACCTATTTCGATGAAACTAATAGACGGTAAAAAAACTTCACAGGAAATAAAAAAAGAAATTGCGACAGAGGTTGCAAAAATGATCGACAATGAAGACCGGAGCCCTCATTTAGTGGCCATATTAGTAGGTGACGATCCGGCAAGCCAGACATATGTGAAGAACAAAGAAAAATCCTGTTCTGAAGTCGGGATTGTTTCCTCGATATATAATTATCCGGCGGATGTAACTGAAAAAGAACTTTTAGAGTCGATTGATTTTATTAATAAGGATGATGGGGTTGACGGCTTAATTGTCCAATTGCCACTTCCAGGTCATATCTCCGAAAAGAAAATCATCGAAAGCATTGACCCTAAAAAGGATGTTGACGGGTTCCATCCACTGAATGTGGGCAAAATGGCCCTTGGGCTTCCTTCATTTCTGCCTGCAACCCCATTTGGTATCTTACAACTCCTTGAACGCTATAAAATCGAGACCGAAGGCAAAAAATGCGTTGTCCTTGGAAGGAGCCATATCGTTGGGTCACCAATGAGCATACTCCTTTCAAGAAAAGCTTATCCCGGAAATTGCACGGTAACTGTCTGTCATAGCCGGACAGAAAACTTAAAAGAAATCACGAAGGAAGCAGACATCCTTATCGTAGCTATGGGGCAAGCTCAAATGGTTAAGGCCGATATGGTTAAAAAAGGGGCCGTTGTAATTGATGTGGGCATCCACCGTATCCCTTCAGATAAAACCAAGTCGGGGTTTAGGTTAGTTGGTGATGTGGATTTTGATGAAGTTGCAAGCAAGGCTTCGTTCATTACCCCGGTCCCGGGAGGCGTTGGGCCCATGACCATTGTCTCCCTGCTCAAAAACACTTTGCTATCGGCCCAAAACAAAAGCCACTAACTTCCACCTTGAACTTTTTTAAGCATGAATTATTTCAAAAACTCCTTCCTCCCTGTTCTCATACTCCTCTTTGCTTTTTCCGAGAACCTGGTTGGCCAGGAAACTCGGCAAATCGATATTATTGATTACCCTTCAGTTCCTGAAACTTTCGGCAACCTCCCTTCAAAAGTGGAAGAAACCTCGGGACTTATCTATTTGAACGGATCCGTTTGGACATTTAACGATAGTGGTGGAGAGCCTGAGATTTATAAA
>JAJRTT010000506.1 GCA_024278155.1 Bacteroidota bacterium
GTGGCCAATAATAGGAAATTACGAGGAGCCTTTTCATTTTACGCCTGGCTTAGGGGTTTTTCTTTCGGTTTCTTTGTTTCGTAAACCACGAATCCGACAAGTAACAAAATAACCAAAAGTGAGCTTCCAAACGAAACCTTTGCCCCTATACTATAAACTTTCGGTTCAAATTTAAACTCAACAAGATGTTTCCCTGCCGGAATTACCATTGCCCGCAAAACAAAATCCACCCTGAAATGTGGTGCCGGTTTACCATCCACATAGGCGTTCCAGCCTTTGGGATAATATATCTCGGAAAATACGGCCAGTTGGTCTTTTTGCGAATTGACCTGATATTGCAAATCATTGGGTTTATAATCAATCAGTTTGATTTGTGCCGAAGAATCCCTAACAGGGGAAAAACCGGAAAGTTCATCTTTAAACCGTTCATCAACAATTGCCGTTTTTTCAGGGTTGAAATCACTCAGGGCATCCAGTTCTTCATCCGCATTTTCCACCATTTCAACATCCTCCACAAACCAGGCATTCCCCAAGGCTTGTGGATTAGGCACAACAACCGGCTTACGGCTTTCATCGGCCTGGATAAAATACTTTGTGTTCAACATATTGAGCACGTCCCGGTTGAATTTCCCCTTTATCTGATGATCGTATAATTCCTGGTACCTCCGCAACTTGGCCCCATGATAACCTCCAATGGACTTATGGAAATATGATGTACTTGCATCGGCAAAAGGATCCACCGTAAGGTTCAGTACCCGGTAATTGGGGTCTTTATCTTTTAATATCAGTTTATCGGCAGCAGACATAGTGTATGGCTTATCCACTTTTGACTTCCCAACAAAATTACCATCGTTCAAATATCTTTTATCAACTCCCCACATATCAATCAAAACCAAGACAATAAGGAGACCAAGGGTCAATCCCTTTTTAATTTTCCCCAAACCAAACCCCCAGAGAATCGCTCCCCCTATCAGGATAATTATGAAAGAACGAAGTGCATCGGCCTTAAAAATGGCCATCCTTGCAATTTCAACATTTCCAAAGAATTCTGCTATTTGCGAGGCACTTTCAGGATTGGCGGTGTTTTGCCGGGCAATCATTTGGTTTTCATAATCGCTCAAAAAGCCAAAGAACCAATCGGGCAACAAAGCAAACAACAAGGAAAGTCCGGCGGTCAAACCCAGCGAAAGGTAAAACGGGTTTACCTTAAAATTAAAAATATTTATTTTCTGTTTAAAGATTCCCGGTTCTTTCAATATCCTGTTCATGGCCAAAAGGCCCAACAATGGAATCGTCAATTCGGCAATGACCAGGGTCATGGACACGGCACGGAATTTATTATAGCCCGGAAAATAATCGAGGAAAAACCCGGTCATTGGCATAAGGTTTTTTCCCCAGGCAAGCATTATTGACAACAGTGTACCTGCGAGCAACCACCACTTCATCCTCCCTTTCACTATAAAAAGCCCGTACATGAAAAGGAAAACAATAAAAGCCCCTGCATACACCGGCCCGGAAGTAAAAGGCTGGTCGCCCCAATATTGCGAAACCCTGTTTTGGGCAACCGCATTACGCATGGCCGGGTCGATTTTATCCATCGCAGTTTCATTTTGTGCCAAAGCACCGGATGCACCCCCTTTAGCATTTGGAATCATTAAAGACCATGTCTCGCCTTTTCCATAGCTCCATTGCGTAGCATAATCCTTGTCCAGGCCGGAGGTGCGGTTTTCCTTTTCCGTGGTCAGTTCGGTTTTCCCGCGGATGGTGTATTTCCCGTATTCATAGGTCGCCCAAAGGCTCGTGATATTTGTGAGGACAGCAAGAAAGGCGGCAACGACAACAATCAAGGTCGATCGCGTGAAAGCAGGGATTGTTTTTTCTTTGATGGAATAAACAAGCTCCGAGAAACCAAAAACCAAAAGGAGCAGGAACAGATAATAGGTAATCTGGGGATGGCCGGCCTGTATTTCGAGGGCAAGGAACAACATGGTCAAAATCCCTCCCTGAATATATTTCCCCCTGTAGGTCATGATGAAACCGGCAACCACCGGAGCCATGTAACCAATTGCGTGGGCCTTTGAATTATGGCCCGCACCAAGGATAATGAAAAAATAGGACGAAAGGCCAAAGGCAATTGCCCCTGCAACTCCCAACCAGGGATTTACCCTCAGGCTAATCATTAAAATAAAAAACCCAAGCATGTACAAAAACACCAACCCGGCAGGATGTGGCAAACCCAGGCGGAAAACCTTGTCAATATACTTTATCAGGTTGGCTTTATAGTCCACGGAAATCTGATAGGCGGGCATTCCCCCAAACATCGAATTCGTCCACAATGCCTCTTCCCCGGTCTTTTCCCTGAAATCGGTTATTTCCTTCGACATTCCCTTATGCCGGGTAATATCATCCTGGCGCAGTTTCTTTCCCTCCAGCAAAGGGTTCAGGTAGGCCAGGGAAATGACAACAAATATCACTACTGCGGCAAGATAAGGCAACAGTTTTTTTATATCAATGTTTCTCATGTGTTTATAGTATGGTCACAAATACAATTGTTTCTTAAATCTTTTTTTTCAGAATCTCATTTCTTCCCGTATCTATGGGATTGTACTATTGAGCAAAAAAACAAAATTCAATCCCGGAGCTTCGGGTCAAAAAACAAACCTGTCCTTGACGGCAGACGAATAAATCCCAATGAAAAAATCATAAACACACTAAACCCCGTTAAAACCTCAATCCGATTCCTCAATCTCCTCATAGTCCACATATTCGCCCACATCGTTCAAGGTGGTTTTCTTTTTGGGAACAGAATCAATATGGACTTCTCCCTCCTTCATTGCGTTCATTTCGTTTTTGTTTTCGTATTGCTTCCGTAAATTATCCTCTGTTTTTTTTATAAAATACCGGGCAATCCAGGGCATTGCATACCTTGCAATAAACTTGAACAGGTAATAAACCAATACGATAATAAGGATTGTCCTGAGAAGTTGCATTTTATGTGTTAAATTTTTTCTACCGGCAATAATCTGTATAAATCCCCGGAATCATAAGAAAGGCAAAAATATGGTTTTTCTTTGAACGGCAACCTCTAAAAATGCAAATTTTATGTTGTTACAAAATTTTAAAACCCTTGTCCCGACGATACTGTCAGGACTCTGGGAAATTCCTTGCACCTAAAACTTTATTACCTAATTGATGCAAAGAAGGAATTGGGTATGCGGAAAAAGGGAAAGGGGATAATGAACCATTATCCCCTTTCCCTTTATATCCTGATTTTCCTCAGTAAGATTACCTTTTATCCAGTTTTTCATCAGAAACCGTTAAGTCCTTACGGCCTCTTGCCCTTCTTGCATTCAAAATCTTTATTCCGTTTTTCGTGGCCATCCTTGCCCTAAAACCGTGTTTGTTAACTCTTTTTCGTCTCGATGGTTGAAATGTCCTTTTCATAATCTACATTGTTTTTTTAAGAGGTGCAAAAATAGATATATTTTATACATTAACAAGATTTTTTTAAAAATATTTTTTGTTGTACCATAAAAGACAGGCTGTGGAAGAATCCCATAAAAAAGGCCAGGTTTTCCTTCAGTTTGGGAATTTTCCGGGCTATTCCGTTATAGCTGCACAACATGATCTTTTTGCCACTATCTTATTGGGATTGGCACAATGCCGGCTGGCTCAATGCGACCCTGTTTTGACAAGTCTGCCCGACTGTGCAAACAGGCGAAATGTGGCCCGGTAAGCTAATCTATTTCTCTTTTGGGATTGGCACAGGATAATCTTTCATGATTCTCGAAACGATATAAGGGATGGATTTCTCCCTTTTGCCGGGATCTTGCAATTCGCCCGAGGCACTGCTTTCCCATATCAACTGCTCTTTCGCTTTGTCGTACATACTTATCACCAGGGTACCTACTTTATAATCATAGGAACTTATCTGGGTAGTTGAGTAGCCTGCGCCCCAACCATATCCCGGGCCATAACCGTAATAGCCACCGTATCCGCCGTATCCGCCACCCATGTTGGTGGCCGTGGTCTGGGTTTTGGTTTCGGTCACAATGTACAGGGCAACGATCATATCGCCATCTTTTGCAACATAGCCCATGCCCCTTTTGTACAGCTCATCTGCAAAGGCTTTTTCGATCCTCCTTTTGTCAAGATCGTTTAGGATACGGTCACTTCCATCTGCCCAGCCGTAGTACTCAAAATTCCTGTATTTCGAAAAATCAACCGTGGAATCCAGGTCCGTGTGTATTTTGACCGTTGAACAGGAAGCAATAAACATCGCTGCCAATACAACCCCCAGGGCATTTTTAATATTTCTCATTTTCATCTTTTTGAATTTTAATTATTGTCAACAAATATCAAACAAACTAACCAAACCAACACATAATTGTTTTTCAAAGCAACTAAAATCTTTTCATTATATTTCCTTCCCATGCAATTTCCATGATCCAACGAATCCATATTAAATTCAAAGTCAAGATGCACAGCATTCAGTATTTGCAAAAAACAATGCCAAAGCAATTAATTTCATTAGCTTTGCACGTTTTAAATACAAATACACAATATCCATCTTACAAGCGCAATATTGAATTCTAAAAAACACTTTCCCGTTCTGTTGTACAGGTATAAAATCGCATTCCTGGTTTATTTTGCAATCATCATCACAGGGGAAGTTTTTGCCCAGGAAGACACGACATACAAAAAGCAAACTTTCATACAACGATTGGATTCGATAAAAAACTGGAAACTTGAACACGGGAGGTCAACCTTAACGCCTTACATTGCGCCGTCCTATTCACCTGAAATGGAATTCATGTTGTCTGCAGGGGGGTTGTTCACCTTTAAACTGAAACCTGAAAGCCCAGTCTTATCGAGGTCTTCAGTGCCCTTTTCGTTTGCGTACAGCTCAAACGGATCCTTGCAGATTAGCATAAAAGCAAATATTTATGGCAAAGGTGACAAACTGCGGATTTCCGGTGAATATTGGCTAAAGGATATGCCCGACAATTATTGGGGAGTGGGTTACACAAATGGAAGGGAAAAGGTCAAAAGCCCAGAAACAACAGGTTACCACCGTTATTGGCGGCAGTTCAAGTTCAAGGTCGCATATCGGATTTTCCCTAACTTTTACCTCGGCGTGAATTACGACAGGAACCAAACCACGGCCAGTGACGTCAATGATGTAATGGCCGCCGACGAAGATTTCCTGCTGCATGGCCCGGAAATTAAAAACTCAGGATTTGGAATGGTTTATCGTTACGACAGCAGGGACTTCCCCGAAAATGCCTATAAAGGTTTTTTTATTGAGTTGAGCGGGACAGCCTATGGCAAGCACGCTCCCTCAAATAATATTTTTCAGGTTGCAGAGCTGGATTACCGGCAATACCAGAAAATCGTGCGGAAAGGGAGTACCCTTGCCTGGCAGATCAAGACAAGGGTGAGTTCGGGCGATGTGCCCTGGACAGAGATGTCGATGATAGGAACGCCATTTGACCTGCGCGGTTATACCTGGGGGCATTACCGCGACAACAACATGATGTTTATCCTTACCGAATACCGATATATGATTGGAAGAAAAAGCCCGAGGAAAAACGGCGATATGTACGGGCCTCTCGGGTTTGTGGTATGGGCCGGAACGGGTGCGGTGGCAGCGAATTACAAGCAAATGGACAAGTGGCTGCCCAATGGCGGCGTGGGCCTTCGCTTTGAATTGCAGGAAAGGATGAACATCCGGATAGATTATGGCATTGGCCTGGAATCAAGTGCTTTTTATATCAGCTTCAATGAAGCTTTTTAAGAGCCTGGCCCTTGGTGAAAAAGCAATATTGTGAATTTAGTGGAAAACTTAAACCATGATAATTTAACCATCAATTTCGAAGATTGAATGATTCAATGCCAGAATAAAAAAAACCGGGGATATACTGACCTCGATATTTACATTTCTGTTCAGCACCGGTATGACCACATCCACAATAATGGCAACAGTACAAAAAAAACGGTAAATTTGCTTCCCGATGAAATTACAAAAGAACCATATCCTTATCCTCATCTTGCTTTTTGCGTTTTTTGCCCCCTTGTCGCTTTACAGGCATAAAAACATTGAAGCAACAAGTTTTAGGACTGAGATATGGGCCGACCGTGCCGGATATTACCTTTACCTGCCCTCTACCTTTATTTATGGTTTCTCGACCAAAAATTTCCCTGGGGATATTGAATCGAAAACAGGCGAAGGCTTTGTCGTGAACAAGGAGAAAAACAGGGTTGAAACAAAATATACCTATGGCGTTGCGTTATTGCAACTCCCGTTCTTTTTGGTTGCCGATGGAATTACAAGCTTTTCGGATAGATTTCCAAGGGACGGCTTTTCATATTACTACCAAAAATCCATAAACTTTGCGGCTTCCTTTTATCTTTCATTGGGTTTGTTCATTTTGTTTTTGGCACTAAAGGTTTACTTTAATTATAAAAACAAAATACTTATTGCAACACTCGGAACCCTCTTTCTCGGCACAAACTTGTATTACTATGGCATTATCGAAACCGGGATGTCGCATATATATTCCTTTTTTTTGTTTTCCTCTTTGCTGTTCCTGGTTACGCATAAAGCGAAATTCAAAAACAAATTAAGGTACTTCTCCTTTTTGGGGCTGATATCGGGATTGATCGTATTGATAAGGCCCACAAACATTATTATCCTGGCAATTCCATTTATTTGGGGCATTGGCAACTTCAAACAATTGTCACAAAGATTTAAGGAGTTCTTCAAACCTTCTATAATTCCTTTCTGGCTTGTTCCCGGACTGCTTGTTTTCGTTCCCCAGTTTGTTTACTGGAAATACTCAACAGGTCATTTCTTATCATATACCTATAAAGATGAAGGTTTTTCAAACGCTTTGTCCCCAAAAGTACTTGAAGTGTTATTTGCCCCAAACAATGGGCTTTTCCCGTATAGCCTGATATTTATCCTGGCACTTGTCGGGATAGTCTTGATTTGGAAAAGCAATAAAACACTTGCCCTTTATTCCTCGTTTGTGTTTTTATTGATTACCTACATGACAGCTTCATGGCACGATTGGCGTTTTGGTTGTGGTGCAGGGATGCGGAATATGGTGGAGTATTACAGTTTGTTTTCATTTCCA
>JAJRTT010000507.1 GCA_024278155.1 Bacteroidota bacterium
GCAACACCAATGTTTATGACGAAATTATCAGGACGATTACAGTTTATAATAATCCCGGTTCCGGTGTTTCTGTTGATTTCAGTTGGGAACCGGAAACCATTATCAATGGCGATTTTGTGATGTTCGATGAAAACGTAATTGGGTTTTACTATTATTACTACTGCAATTGGATTTTTGAGCAACCAGGTACCGGATATGTCTGGACTTCTTTTCTACAAAATCCGGTAGAACTTTTCACGGAAACAGGTATTTATAAAGTGACAATGGAGGTTTACGATGCCAATGACAATTTTATTGGTGTTTGTCAAAAAAACGTTGATGTCGGATCCCAAAACGCCTCGCCACCTTTGGCAGCAAATGAATACAGCGGAGGCAATATTGGGGATTCTTATAATTATGGTTTTTCTGTTGCTATTGATGAGCGTTTTTCTATTGTAGGGGCATGTAACTATGGCAATGGTGATAACAGGATGGGTTGGGTATTTATTTATGATTTTGATCCAATCATTGACACATGGTCTCTTTTTCAGACAATTGAAGGTCCACCAGATGGTCAGGACTTTGATCAATTTGGACATGATGTAGATATTTCAGGTGATTGGTTAATTGTTGGCTCTCCTTATCATAATTATCCAGATGACCCAACAGGCGCTGCTTTTATGTATAAACTCGAAGGTGGGTCATGGATATACAAACCACCAATGCTTGTTCCAAGTGATGCTGCCAATTTTGACTATAGTGGTTGGTCAGTTGCTATTGATGGTGATTACCTTGTTATTGGTGTAAGAAACAATTCTAGTTATACGCATCAGGGAAAAGCATACATATATAAACTTGAAGGGGATACATGGGTCGAAAAAGACAAGATATATGACAATACTGTGAGCGGTACTGTTCCAGATGGCTTTGGGATGGATGTTGATATTTGTGGCAATCGGATTGTGACTAGTAATTTTCATGGTTGGTTTTTTACATACGAACGAAGTGATGGCTCAGAAGATTGGGTACAAACAAAGAAATTTTACGGTACTTATTCTGAAGCAAGATATGTTTCATTGTTCAATAATACATTATTGATTGGGGGGAGCAATCAGGCCAAGGTACTTGAATACGATGGAAGCAATTGGATTGCTGGTCCATTTCTTGAACATGATTTATGTTGGGGTTTTGGTGATGCACTTTGTATTTCCGAAAACTTTGCAGTTGTGGGCGCTCCAGGTGACGATAATGAATTGGGTTCGATTTTCGCATATCAAAAAGATGGTAATAATAATTGGAACCTTGTTGACAAAATTTACTCAAGTAATGGCCATGAACATTGGCAATTCGGGTATTCCCTGGCATTCAATGACAATGGTAATTTGATTGTTGGGCAACCAAATCCTTGGGATTATGCTGGGGGCAGTTATGGCTCCAGGGGCAGCACCTTCATATATGAGAATTTTGCTCCCATATGCACAAGATCAAAGCATATTACAAATTATAACCCTGAACCAGGTATTTATCCCGATATTTCTGCCGGTGATATTTCAATTGGAAGCAATGTTACTCTCCAAAGTGGTGTTTCCAGCAATTACTATGGAGGTGAAATCAGGTTATTGCCAGGTTTTTCAGCTTACTATGGCAGTAACTTCAGGGCAAAAGGAATAGATTGTTCTTTCATTGGTTCGAAAGATTATGGAACTGTACCTAATTCAATTATCAAAATAACAGATTCCATTGATACCATATTTGAAAACACATTACTGATGCGGGATGAACAAGGTATTCAACAAAACTCCACAAACCAACAAATCCAAATCTACCCAAACCCCACAACCGACCTCCTCAACATATATTTCACAAAAGAGGAGGGAAGCCCAATGGAAATAGAACTAAAAGATGCAATGGGCAAAACACTATATTTTCTCAAAGGTGAAATGGAAAAGCACACAGTACTTGATCTTTCCGCCTACCCTAAAGGTGTTTATCTTATAAAAATAAAAACAGGCGGGAAAGTTTTTGTGGAAAAGGTAATCAGGCAATAGTTGGTTAGTGCCTAAAGCACCTGAAAAGCAAACGTGGGATAACCTTTTTCGCCCGAATCATTGTAAAAACGGGTGAACATCAGCTTAAAATAAACCCCGTTCCTGTTCCTGATTATATACGTCCAGTTGGGATGTTCTTCATTGGGGTTCACTTTATAGTAATACGAGCCGCCAATGGTCGGGTCGCCCTCCAGGTATTTCCATTCGTAACCAATTGCATCTTTGTTAACAGAGAATTCCTGCTTTTTCGCATAATGCAAATCTATTTCCTCAAATGAAACAAGACTGTCAAGTGCAACCTCAACTTTGCCATAATTCAAAAGTACACCGTTCAAAAGATAAGGATAAGGTTCGCCCTCATCGGTAAAGATTAGTGTAGTGTATTGGGTGAACAACAAATCCCAGGAATTGGACGGAGGCTCAAGGGTCAATTGGTTTCCCGGGCCCTCAAATGAAAAACCGGTGTAATTTAGTCCAGGGTTTTTTTCGATGATAAATTCCTGGTAATTTTCCCCGTTTAAGTCGGCATATTTCAAGGCATATTGCTTTTTGTCCACTTTAGAGAAAACAACTTTTTTCAATCCCCTTGGAATCCCCAAATGGGTCATTCCCAGGTTTATTACATAAACTTTATTTTTGTAGATCGTGTCGTTGCCCGTTACCGAAAACCAATTCCCGATGGCCGTGGAATCGGGGTTGCCGTCCGATTTGTCATATTTCCAGTCCAGGCCGGTTGTGTCGGTAACGGATTCAAAATCGGATTGCCCGGTATTTGCCGCCAACATAAAAGCAGAGGTGTTGAGGGCAATGTGCCAGGAACTGTCCCCACTCTCAAACCCCAGGTCCCAGGTGTTGCGGTCGTTGCTCGCCACCGTTTCCCCTTTTCCCAAATCAAAATATGCCTGGAACTGATAGTATTGATTCAATTCCACCGTGGTCTCCTTTAAAGGCGATACCGGTAGAGGATCATCCTCTTTGAAACAGGAGGATAAGACAAACAATAAAATGCAATTATATATGACTAATTTTGTTGAATTCATATCTTGTAATTATTAATACTTAATTTATCCCGAATAATTTTTTGCCACTAAAGCACAATCCCGAAACTTCGGGACTAAACTCCACGAAAAACATACAGCAATTAATACATTTAGTGGGATTTCGTGTCTTAGTTTTTTTGTGGCATCCCTATTTGTTTTTTTGTGCAGACTTTTTCAATATTTCCGAAACGAATATGAAATCTTGACAAAATAACTCCTTCCCCATCCTATCAACGAACTGTTCCCACCGGAATGTGCCCCTCCCACCGAACCAACGGAAGGGATACTTTTATTGTCGAACATGTTTTTCGCCCCAATGGAAGTTTGCAATTTCCTGTTGAAAAAATTCTTGACGACCGAAATATCCATGGTGTGATAATCCCGGACATAACCTTCGACCAAGCTGCCGTTCCCATCCACGAAATACTGTGGCATTTCCCCGGTATATTTATAGAAAACGGAAATATCCACATTGTACTTTATCAAACTGTAGGTCATGCTCCCGTTCACATCGGTGCTGTAAAAAAAGCTTTTTATTTCAACGGGGGCCTGTTTTTCAATCACATTCTTTCTTCCTGTTTCGGCCAGACCCGCCTTCAATTTCAACCAGGGATAGGCCTGGTAATTTGTACTTAGCTGAAACCCTTTGGAAACGTAATTGTCGATATTGATATACGTATATAAACTATTGTCAACCTGTGCCAGGGTGATTATGTTGTTTATTTTGTTGTAGAAAAGGTCAATATCGGCCCCAAGCACCCTGCTGTTTTTTTCTTTGTTAAAACCAAATGACAGGTTTACATTATGGGAATCTTCGGCCTTCAAATTTTCATTTCCTTTGATATTGTGGTTGATGTCAACAAAAAACAGATACAGTTCCTTGAGCGACGGAGCCCGGAACCCCCGTGAGTAAGAAGCCCTGAAATGTGTGTGTTCAAAGGGATTCCATTTCAGGTTCAGCGAATATACAAAAGGGGCTTTATAATTTGTGTTATAAATCAACCTGATGCCCGGTTGCAAAGTAAACGAGGGAAGAGGATCATACTTTAAGCTCAGGAATGCTGCATAATCCCCGATTTGTTGTTCACCACCGGTAATCCTTCTTCCTGATCCATCTTCAATACTTATGTCTAGCCCAAACTGATAATTCAGTTTGCTTTCGTCCGTGCTCTTGCTCATTACTGCCCGTGTGGTGATTGTGGAGAATTTGGTCGTATCATTGTCACCTTCATTGTCGGTGAGGTTTTCATCGAGTGTGGCCAGGTTTTTCCAATAGGTATTTTTAATTCGGTTATACATCGAATATGCCCCAACGAGCGTAAAATAACGATGTTTTCCAATTTGATTATTATATTCAAGCTTATTGGTGAACCTGTTGGTGTAAAAATAGTTGTCGAGGGCAAAATGCGGTTCGATCACCTCCCCTTTGTCCCAAAGCTTTTCGTTGAAATACTGCGATGAAAATTTGATTTTGTATTGTGAACGGTCGTAGATATAATATCCATCCAAATTCATCTGCCGCTTCGGCTTCCATTGAAGTGCCCTTGTGGTATCGGATTCTGAATATCCATTGAAGAAATTCCTTCCAGCCGAAAGGGAAAAAATATGGTTCCCCTTCTTAAATGAAGCCGAACCGAAGAGATTGGTGACGCCAACCGATTCAAAATACGTTTCGGCATCGGCCTGAAACCGGGAATTCTTATTTTCTTTTGTGATGATATTCACCACCCCGGCAAGTGCATTGCTCCCGTAAACTACCGACATGGGCCCTTCGATGATTTCGATATGATCCACATTGGCCAGGTTCATTTGTGCGAGGTCAATATTACCGTTCATCCGGCCAATGACCGGGACACCATCGATCAGGAATTTCACATGCTCACCGCTCAACCCCCGGATGCTCATGCTGGAACCCAATGCACCGTCTTGTGAAACCCGGATACCCAAATCATCCTGAAACAGTTCCGATAGGTTATTGGCCCCTTTTTGTTCAATCTGCTTTGCACCAATAACTTTTACTTTGTAAATTGATTTATCCGCTTTTAAGGGAGTGTATTGAGCTGTAACAACCACTTCATCGATATTCAGGATCGTTGGTTTCAGGTACAAAACCCCGGCATCGTTTGCAGAAACCGTGTCATATAATGTTTCATATCCCACATACGAAATGGCGACAACGCATTTTTCGGTGCACGAATTTTGCACCTCCCCGGATTCATTGGTGAGGTCGTGCGATTGCTCCCCGGTCTTTACCGATTCAAAACAGACATGTGCAAAGGCAATGGGTTCACCTGTCTTTTGGTCAAGCACGTGAAGCATAGCTTGCTGGCCAAACACAAATGTATTGGCCAGCATGGCTATCGCAACAATGAGAAATTTATTTCGAGGGACAAACATCACCGTATTATCAGTTTCCTCACCTGAAAGCTGCTTGCCGATTTTAGCCTGACAAAATAGATTCCCACAGGATATTCTGATATTGGGATTTTAATGTTCTTACCGGAAACCTTCGCTTGATAAATGGTTTTTCCATTTATATTTGATATGGATATTTCTTCCCAATCATTACCTCCCATCAAGTCAATCTTGATGAAATTGCTTGCAGGGTTTGGGTA
>JAJRTT010000508.1 GCA_024278155.1 Bacteroidota bacterium
GCATTGACTTCATAAAAACGTATTTTGCCGGCCTTGTCCAAATGCTGGTGCTCAACTGAAAAGGGTTTTCCTGTTTTCCTTATTTCGGTAATGGGGCAAGTTTCGTTTTTCTTGTGGCAAGGCGCATCATTGTTATGGATGAGGGCAAAACAGGTGTTTTGTCTTTCACCCTTTGTTTTGGTGGCTGCCGAATTGGCTATTTCAACCGTATAGTCATCCACATTGATGACATAAAATGGGTGCGTAAGCGATTCGATTATGCTGTGAAGGAACTGGTTTTTCTTTTGTACGCTTTTTTCTGCGTACTTCAGGTTACTGATATCTTCAATGATGCCATCGTAATACAACCCCTTGCCTTTATTGTCTTTTATCAGGACCGTTGAGATTTTTCCGGCAAATTTTGTTTTGTCTTTTTTCAGTAAAGCGATTTCCATGTTTTTCACAAAACCTCTTTCTTTTATGGCATCAATGAACTCTTTCCTCCCTTTGGTATCCGCATAAATATCGGCAATGTTCACTTGTAGCAATTCATCTTTGTCCTTATAGCCCAGCATATTGACCAAGGCGGGGTTGGCTTCGATAAAATGCCCGTCGGTATCAGTGGTGCTCCGGTAAATGCCCACGTTCAAATTGTTGGTAAGGGTACGGTATTTCTCTTCTTCCGATTTCAGGATGGTTTCAACTTCCTTCCGGGAAGTAATGTCGCGGCAAATAATCAAGATCTCCTTTATGCTTCTGTCATCGTTGAAAATAAGTTGGGTATGTTCGTGCGCAAAAATAACCGTTCCGTCTTTTTTTATTTTCCTGAATTCCAGCTCGCTTTTGGCTATTTTGCCTTTAAGTATTTCCCGGATCCTGCTTTTTACATAATCCAAATCATCTTTGTGCACCACCTTCCAAACGGATTGACCGATAAGCTCTTCCTTGGAATACCCCAGGTTGTTGGCGCCGTATGGGTTTACCGAAAGCACTTTCCCTTCGGGGCCTATCGAGAAAAACATATCGGGGGCATTGTCAAAAAATTCGGAATGCTTGTTTTCGGAGGAAGGTTTCTGAACTGCTGAATTTTCCAGTTTTAGCTCCAGTTCCCGAACAAGGGCGAGAAGTTCTTTTTTTGATAAATCAGTAAAATCCATGGCTAAAGAATCAGCAATTTATTTCAAAAAAATAAAAAAAGGCTTTGGGCTTTTTCTTTCAGGGGATAAATATATGAAAAAATGTGGAAAGGCAGGAAATAATCTTTGATAAGATGGAACAAAAGTTTGTCCTGGAGAAATACTATTTGGACCTGCCCCCAAATAAATATTGGGCAATAATTACAAAAATGAGCGTAAATACAGTACTGAAAATGGCCCTTTCCGCCGTATCGAAGAAATTGGAAAAGCGGAAAACCTCGAGGTAAAAGAATGCCAAATGATGGATGAAGATTAAAATAACAGAATAGGTAAGGAACCAAACTATCCCCATGTCCCCGATGTTGGGCTGCATGCCACTTTCATAATCTTTCCTTGACCCTACGCTCCTTATCACGAGTGGCCTGGAAAAGGCCATCAGGACGGTTGCGGCCGTATGGAGCCCCGGTGTATGCGAAAAAAGATCGATCCCGTAGCCCATTGCAAAAGCCGAAAAAAGCAGTAGCCATCCCGGGATTTCAAAAGGGAGCAACAGGATAAAACAGACGTACAAATAAGGGTTGATATAACCACTAAAATTGATGTTGTTCAGTATCAATACCTGAACAGGCACCAATATTAAAAAACGGACGATATTTATCAGCAGGCTATTCCTCATTGTTCACCAAACTATCCAATTGTTCAATTTCGTCTCTCTTAAGGTTCGTGATGATATAGGCATAAAACAGGTTATTGTAATCCACCGAATAATCAATGATGGCCGTATTGAATTTATCACCGGGTTTCCGCAGGTATTCTTCCACAATGCCGATTTCTATCCCTTCGGGGAAAACATGGGAATTGCCACTCGTGATAACCGTATCCCCTTTTATCAGGTTTACGTGTGTTGGGATATCGGTGAGCAGGCCTTTTCGGTAATTATTTCCGTCCCAGATCATCCCCCCCATATGCCTGTTCTTTTTTATCCTTGCGCTCACTTTGTTGTTGATGTGCAAAACCGACATCACGGTCGAGTAATTTTCCGAAACTTCAATTACCGTCCCCAGTATCCCTTTGGGCGAAATCACGCCCATTTCTTTTTTTATCCCATGTTTGCTCCCTTTGTCCAGCATCAAATAATTCTTTCTTTTGTTTATGGTATTGCTGATGACCTTGGCACCGATAAATTGATAAAGGGAATCTTTTGAATAGGTTTTTCGGATGGAATCCCCCTTTATGTATGAGTTTTCCACAAGGTTCCTCAGCATGGCATTTTCTTCCACCAGTTCGGTATTGGCTTTTTTCAGGTGAAAATAGGCATTGATATTATCATAGGTCGAAAAAACGGAACCCGTGAACTTATTGGTGGAATTATAAAAAGAAGCCCCCTGATAATTGTTTTGTACAATTAAGGACAAGGCAAATATTTCGAGTAGAATAAAAAGAAAAAAGAAATACTGCTTTAATATATAGGAGAAAAGTTGACGCACATTTGTATTTTATTTGATAAGAAACGTAAACTTGTCAAAGTTTTTCAGGGCGATGCCTGTTCCCCTTGCCACGGCCCTCAACGGGTCTTCGGCAACATGTACCGGCAATTTGGTTTTCAGGTGCAGGCGTTTGTCAAGGCCGCGCAGCATGGACCCGCCACCCGCAAGGTAAATACCGGTCATAAAAATATCGGCCGATAATTCGGGAGGGGTGAGTTCAAGCGCATGTAAAACGGCAGCTTCTATTTTGCTGATGGACTTATCGAGGCAATGGGCAATTTCGGCATAATTCACCTTGATTTCCTTGGGAATGCCCGTGAGCATGTCCCTTCCATGAACGGCGTAGTCGTCGGGAGGGTTGTCAATCTCTGTCATGGCGGCGCCCACCTCCATCTTGATCCGTTCGGCAGTCCTTTCACCAATATTGATATTGTGCTGCTTGCGCATATACTCTTCAATATCGCTGTTGAAATCGTCACCGGCAATACGGATGGATTTATTGTTCACGATCCCGCCCAGGGCAATTACGGCAATTTCGCTGGTGCCACCGCCAATGTCGATAATCATGTTCCCCGTAGGCTCCATCACATCAATACCGATACCAATGGCTGCTGCCATGGGCTCGTGGATCAATTTGACCTCTTTGGCACCGGCTTGCTCGGCTGAATCTTTTACGGCCCGTTCTTCCACTTCCGTGATTCCCGAAGGGATGCAAATGACCATTTTCAGGCCCGGCATGAACAGGGGTTTTTTTGGCCAGATCATTTTTATCAGTTCCCTGATCATATATTCGGCCGATTGGAAGTCAGCGATTACCCCGTCCCGTAAAGGACGGATTGTTTTAATGTTCTCGTGGGTTTTTCCGTGCATCATCATCGCTTTTTTCCCCACGGCGATAATCCGTCCGGTATTTCGTTCCAGGGCAACTATGGAAGGTTCGTCAACCACAACCTTGTCGTTGAAGATTATTACTGTGTTGGCTGTCCCCAGGTCAATTGCTATCTCTTTGGTAAAAAAAGAAAAAAGGCCCATGTTTGTTGGTTGTTAGTTTGTTAAAAA
>JAJRTT010000509.1 GCA_024278155.1 Bacteroidota bacterium
ACTTAAAGCTCATTCCAGGTACATTTTGAGCTTTATTTCGTACATTTGTGAGCTGCAAAATACGTTTTGCAAATAAAAACTAAAATGAAAACAATTACAATCTCGGAAAAGGAATATAATAACATGCAAAAAAACATTCTCTAACTGAAGAACAAATTGGAATTGCTGCAGGATAGTGAATTCATTAAAAAACTGGAAATTGCATATCGGTATTTCTTGCAATCGAACAAGCCTCAGATATATAATAACAATATTTCATTAAAACGGGGTTCGGCGAAAAATATAATAACCTATATCGCCGATGATTTCACAGAACCAATTTCAGACTTCAAAGATTATATGTAAATGGAAATATTACTTGACACACATATATTACTTTGGAATCTGGCCGATGACCCCCGATCAAAAAAAGCAAAAAGCAAAATCATTGAAGATCCACGAAATAAAGTTTTTTTCAGTATAATCAGCCTCTGGGAAATTGCTATAAAAAAAGGTCTTGCTTTACATCACAGAGATCCATTTGATAGATTATTGCTCGCCCAGGCAATGATTGAAAATCTGGTAATAATGACCAATGATGCATATTATAAAAATTATAAAATCAAGATAATCTAAGTTATGAAATGACTACACTAATAACAGAATTCTCCAAAAATAATCCACCTACTTTATTTATCCCCCAATGAAAAAAACCATCCTCCTCCTCGCAGTCCTTTTCCCCGTAATGGCTTTTTGCCATACAGGTGAAATCATCAAACAATTTGATATTCCCGGAAGTTTTCCCACAGGGTTGACTTTTGACGGAAAAAATATCTGGCTTGCCGATTACAAAACCGATAAGCTTTACTCCATCGACCCGGAAACCGGAAAGGTGCTGAGGAGCATACCCTCCCCTGCCTATTGGCCGGAAGGTTTGGCTTGGGACGGAGAAAACCTTTGGAACGTGGATATCAAAGGGGGAATCCCTTTATCGGAAAACTACAATGGGAAAGTTTATAAACTGAATCCCAAAGATGGGACAATTTTAAAAACAATTCAAGCCCCGACATCTTCACCGCGCGGACTGACCTGGGACGGCGAATACCTTTGGTGCGTGGACGATGCCTCGGAAATGCTGATCCAGTTCAGCCCCGAGGACGGGACAACTATCCGTTCCTTCCCCTCCCCTGCCTACGACCCACGTGGGATTACCTTTGATGGGAAATACCTTTGGGTTTCCGACAGAAGGCGGGACGAGATTTACATGGTGGAACCCGAAACAGGGAACGTCTTACTGATAGCCGATGCACCGGGGGAATTCACAAGGGGCTTGTGCTTTGATGGAAAAAACGTTTGGGCGGTGGATTACCAGCGCGACCAACTCTATCAACTAAAAATACGTGACGGGAAAAAGTACAAGGTTTCCAATTCACATAAGGCAAGGATAACCATTACCGACCAAATCACCAATTTTGGGCCTGGGAAAATCCTCGATGCGGATATCCATATTGCCATTCCCCGCGACCGGGCAAACCAAAGTATAATAAACCCTCCTGAATATAACCCAAAAACAACCGATAAGACAACCGATAAATGGGGGCAGCGAACAGCCCATTTTCATTTCAGGAATATCGGGGCCGGGGAAACCGCTGTGGCGGAAATGACCCTGGAAGCAAAAATAAGCGAGGTGCGCTATTTCATTTATCCCGAAGATGTGGGCTCTGTTGGTGAAATCCCACAGGACATCAAGGACAAATACCTGGAGAACAATGAAAAATTCCAGTATGACCATCCGGTTATCCAAAATGCCTTGAAGGAGGCCATTGGGGATGAAACCAATTCCTATTGGATTTTCAGGAAAATTTTCAATTACCTTATCGACAATATGTATTACGAAATGTCGGGGGGATGGAACACGGCCCCGACCGTACTTGCAAGGGGAAATGGTTCTTGTTCCGAGTATTCCTTTGTCTATATTTCGATGTGCCGTGCCGCCGGGTTGCCCGCCCGTTATGTGGGTTCTGTTGTCGTCCGTGGTGATTACGCTTCTTTCGATGATGTATTTCACCGCTGGGTGGAAGTTTACCTGCCGAATTATGGCTGGATTCCCATTGACCCTTCCGGTGGCGATAATTCCCGTCCGGCCGACCAGGCCAATTACATTGGGCACCTTGCCAATCGTTTCCTGATAACCACTGAAGGTGGCGGCGGTTCCGAAACCATGGAATGGACTTACAACTCCAACGATTCCTGGGTTTCAGAACCCAAGGCATTTGTGGTTTCCGACCGCTTTGCCGAATGGGAACCGATTGATTAGATGATGGCCTCGTTTACAATTTCTACTTTTAATTACTTTTTGTTGATGAAGCTTGACATCCCGCCCGAAACGGCACTTGGGGCTGTTTTCTGGAGTGGGGTAATTTTCTTGCTATTGTCGGTTTTCAGAATAAGGGCACAGATTTTAAAAGCCATTCCAACATCCGTTAGATATGGAAGTGCGGCCGGGATTGGTTTCATCCACAATGCCAACTTCATTGTCATAAAAGCCCCCTTTACAGGGATTGGGAACTTAGATGCCCCCACCCTTACTTTCGTTGCCGGCTTGAACATCGTTTCCGTTTTAACCGTCTTAAAAGTTAAAGGGGCTTTGAAAAGCCCGGCCTGGCCAAATGCACGGATCAACTGGACGAAGAATAAGCCATCCACCTTCCACTAAACACAGTCTTCGCCACTTGCCCTCTTTTCGGCACACTGTGCATCCATAACGGCAATCATCACCATATCCACGATTTCGTTCACACTACTGCCAATTTGCAATACATGCACACTTTTGTTCATTCCGTTTATAATGGGACCGATTACCTTATTGTCCGTCACATTTTGCAAGAGCTTATAAGCAATGTTGGCAGCGGAAAGATAAGGGAATATCAATGTATTGGCTTTTTGGCCATTTAGTTTTGAAAAGGGGAATGTCTCGTTCAGCAATTCCTCGTTCAAAGCAACATTGGCCTGCATTTCACCATCCACTATCAATTCAGGGTGTTCCTTGTGCAATGTGGCAACGGCCTCACGTTGGAGTTTTGGGATACGGCCATCGTTGGAACCAAAATTCGAATAGGAAACGAAGGCCATCCGTGGTTCAATCCTGAACTGCCGGATAGCATAAGCCGTTTGCAGGGAAATTTCCACCAACTGTTCCGCAGTCGGGTTTTTGTTCACCGTACAATCGGACAGGAAATAGGGCCCTGTTTTGGTGTTGATGATATACATCCCCGAAACGATATTCGCATCCGGTTTACGTCCGATAATTTCCAGGGCCGGTTTCAAGGTATCGGGATAGTTGCGCGTTAAACCCGAGATCATGGCATCGGCATAACCCGTCTCCACCAACATCGGGCTAAAGAAGTTCCTGTGCTGCATCGAATCCTTGGCGGATGTGAGCGTAACCCCTTTTCGTTGGCGTTTCTTCCAATAAATCTCCGCAAACTCCTGCCTTCTCTTTTTCTCTTTTTTCGACTTGGGTGTGATAATTTCCACATCATTCAACTCCAGGTGGTTATCTTTTATCAGTTTCTTTATCACTTTTTCGTTCCCCAACAAAACAGGTATTGCCAGTTTCTCATTGCAGACAATCTCGGCAGCTTTCAACATTTTATAATTTTCGGCCTCGGCAAAAACCACCCTTTTAGGATCGCGCCTTGCCCTTGATTTTATCTGACGGATAAGCGGGTTGCTCAATCCCAGGCGTTTCCTTAAATCTTCCCGGTATTTCGACCAATCCTTAATTTCTTCCTTTGCCACGCCTGAATCCATTGCAGCCTTTGCCACAGCCGGGGCCACATGTTCGATCAAACGTGGGTCAGTGGGCTTTGGGATAATATACTCCTTGCCAAATTTCAGGTTATGTGTATGGAATGCCACATTGACTTCTTCTGGAACGGGCAATTTGGCCAGATCGGCAAGTGCTTTGGAAGCTGCCAGTTTCATTTCATCATTAATCGCGGTGGCCCTAACGTCCATTGCTCCCCTGAAAATAAACGGGAAACCCAGTACATTGTTGATCTGGTTCGGGTAATCGGAACGGCCCGTTCCCATAATGATGTCATCACGGACAGAAAAAGCCTCTTCGGGCAAAATTTCAGGTGTGGGATTGGCAAGGGCAAAAATAATCGGGAAATCGGCCATCTCTTTCAGCCATTCCTTTTTGAGCGCACCGGCCACAGACAGGCCAAGGAACATATCGGCACCTTTCACTGCCTCTTCCAGCGTGTGCACATCCTTGTCGGTCACGAACTGCTGCTTGATTTTGTTCAAATCGGTACGATCCTTATGCAATACGCCCCTGCTGTCGAGCATGATGATGTTCCCGGGTTTCACGCCCAACTTTATATAAAGCTTTGTACAGGAAACAGAAGCAGCCCCGGCCCCGTTCACCACAATTTTTATTTTTCCGATATCCTTCCCGTTTATCTCCAGGGCATTCAACAAACCGGCAGAAGTAATAATCGCCGTTCCGTGCTGGTCATCGTGCATTACCGGAATATCAACGGCGGCTTTCACCCGTTCTTCAATTTCAAAACATTCCGGGGCTTTAATATCTTCGAGGTTGATACCGCCAAAGGTGGGCGAAATGGCCACAACGGCCTCCACGAATTTATCCACATCTTTTTGGTTCACCTCAATATCGAAAACATCCACATCGGCAAAAACCTTAAACAACAGGCCTTTGCCTTCCATCACAGGTTTTCCCGCTTCGGGGCCAATATCCCCCAATCCCAGGACAGCCGTCCCGTTTGAAATCACTGCGACCAGGGTTCCCTTGGCCGTATATTTATACACATCACTTGGATTGTCGTGAATGGCAAGACAGGGGTCGGCAACGCCCGGCGTGTAGGCCAGTGAAAGGTCCCTTTGTGTTGAATAAGGTTTTGTGGGGATAACCTCTATTTTCCCCGGCCTTCCTTTTGAATGGTAGATGAACGCATCTTTACGAAATAAACTATCCATTTTTCTTATGTTTTTGTGAATGAATTAACAATGCGCAAAACTATGAAATAAGTAATCGTAACAGATACAATTATTCCATAATATCATTAATTTTTACAGGGTATAAATAAGGCTTGTGGAGCTTCCGGGCCCAAGGAGTTCAAAGCGATATAAACCGCCCCATAAACTTTTCAACAAAACCCGGTTAACCTTAGCAAAAAAGACATCTGTTGTTTATTGATTATTTTTTTACTTTCGCAACCAATATTTACAAAACAGAAAGCATAGATGTATTCCTATATCGAAGGGAAACTTGAGGAAAAAAACCCGGCCTACGTTGTTCTCGACAATAACGGTATCGGATATTTGATTAACATTACCCTGAACACGTTCTCGAAATTAAAGGACAAAAACAATTTCCGGCTTTATGTGCACCATGCCATAAAAAACGAGGCAACCACACCTGTGGGCTTTGTTTTATATGGCTTCGCCGATGAGCATGAGAGGCTTTTGTTCCGCCACCTGATCTCGGTTTCGGGCGTTGGCAGTGCCACGGCATTGTTGATGTTGTCGTCCTTGTCGCCCGATAAAATTTACAATGCGATCATACAGGGAGATGCCCCGGTTTTACAGTCGGTGAAAGGCATTGGGGCCAAATCGGCCCAGCGCATAATTATCGACTTAAAAGACAAATTGGAGAAGGGGAATATCCCCGCCGAAATAATGGGTATTTCGCACAATACGAACAAGGATGAGGCGTTATCAGGGTTAACTGTTCTCGGGTTTAACAAAGTAGTTGCAGAAAAGGCTTTGAACCGGGTTATCGGAAAGCAGGGAAACGGTTTGGCAGTTGAACTTTTAATTAAGGAAGCACTTAAATTATTGTAATAACAAGACTGATTATTAACTCTTTGGACGACATGGCTATTTCTGGGAAATCCAGGTTGTTGTTCAAAGTTTTCTAATTTTTATAAAGACTATTTGTTTGGAGAGGTTTATTGGAAATAGTTTGACTTTATTGTTTTTTCTTTCATTTTCCGTGGCTTTTGGGTTTTCGTGGGAGGGGGAAAATGTTCGGGACAACCATTACCGGGTGGATAAGTTCTTATTTCCGCCCGACAGCCTTGCACCGGATACTGTCCAACATTTGAACATGCCCTATGTCCCGGACGAAGAGCAATTCCCCTACACCGGAAACGAAAACACCAACCCCCTTTTCCTGAACCAACCCGAAAACGTTAAATCCGATGTGACCTACGACCCCGAAACGGGCGAATATCTGCTGGAACACAAAATAGGCGATGAAATAGACTACCGGACCCCTACCTATATGACCCTGGACGATTACCGGGATTACGACCTCAAAAATTCAGTGAAAGATTATTGGCGCGAACGTGCCAAAGCTTCCGGTGTGGGTTCCCGCAGCGGGATCATCCCTTCTATTTATATTGGAGGAAAAGCCTTTGACCGCATCTTTGGCGGGCATACCATCGACATCCGGCCCTCGGGTTCGGTGGAATTGATTTTTGGGGTTATCGGAAATAGCCGCGACGACCCCACACTCGATGTCCGACAGCGAAGACAGGTGAATTTCGATTTCCAGGAAAATATCCAGATGAACGTCATCGCCAAGATCGGTGACAAAATCGAGTTCCGCACGAATTACAATACGGAAGCGACTTTTGATTTTGAGAACAAACTCAACCTCCGTTACGAAGGCGATGAAGATGAAATCCTGCAATTGGTGGAGGCCGGCGACGTAAACCTTCCACTTAACAGTACCTTGATAACAGGAAGCCAGAGTTTGTTCGGAATTAAAACAAAGATGCGTTTTGGAAAAGTGACCGTTACAAGTATTTTTTCGGAACAGGAAAGCGAAACCTCAAATATAACGGTTCAGGGCGGGGCACAGACCCACGATTTTTTGCTGAGGGCCGATGAATACGAATCCGATAAGCACTTCTTTATTGCCCATTTCTTCAGGGACAATTACGAACGGGCCCTGGCCGATCTCCCCATTGTCACCTCTAACATCAATATTACGAAGATCGAGGTCTGGGTCACCAATATCGGGTCGGCGGTTACCGAAAACAGGAATATCGTTGCCTTTAACGACCTTGGCGAATTCGATCCTTCAAATATTTACAAAAACACCATACAACCTTCCAATTATCAAGGTGCAAATTTCCCCGACACAAGATCGAACAACCTGTTCTTCAATTCGAGTGGCGTATCAGCCATCCTCGACTCATCAAGGGTACGCAACATGAACGGCATCAACAACTACCTCTTGAGCAAAGGCTTTTTGCCAGGCGAGGATTTTGACAAAGTGGAGTTGGCCCGGAAGCTTAGCCCTTCTGAATTTACATATAACAGCAAGCTTGGTTTTATTTCGTTGAACACCACTCTAAACGAAAACCAAACCCTTGCCATTGCTTACCAATATCAGGTTATCGGCTTTGATTCCCTCATTTTCCAGGTGGGTGAGTTTTCGGATGAAGGGATTACCGGGCAGGATGCGTTGATCATGAAATTATTGAGGAGCACCCATGTGAACACCCTCAACCCTATTTGGGACCTGATGATGAAAAACGTTTATTCCCTGAGTGCTTATCAGGTAAACCGGGATGATTTCACCCTGAACATTTTATACTCGGGTGATGAAAGCGGTGTCCCAACAGGTTATTTTGAGGAAGGCCCATTTAAAGGCGAACCTCTGATCCAGGTATTTAACCTCGATAATTTGAATGCGCAAGTGAACCCCGTCCCCGATGCCGTGTTCGACTTTTTGGACAATGCCACAACGCAGGGCGGCACCATCAACTCAGCCAACGGTCGGGTTTTCTTCACGGTCCTTGAACCTTTTGGCTCTTATTTAAGCGATACGTTGAACAAACTGGGGTTTTCCGATCTGGCCGAAAAATACGGGTACGATTCGCTCTACACCCTTACGAAAACGGGGGCAGAACAATATGCCGAGAAAAACAAATTCCTGATTTCAGGTTATTATAAATCCCAGTCGGGCTCCGAAATCTCGTTGAATGCCCTGAACGTCCCGCAAGGTTCGGTAACGGTAACGGCCGGTGGTGTCCCACTTTCCGAAAATGTGGACTATACCGTTGATTATACCTTGGGAAGGGTGAAAATCATAAACGAAGGTATTTTGAATTCAGGTACGCCCATCAATGTAAAACTGGAGAGCAACAGTATGTTCAGCATACAGACCAAACGGTTGATGGGGGCACATGTTGATTATGATGTAAGCCGCGATTTCCACTTGGGTGGAACGATACTGAACCTGAGCGAAAGGCCGCTCACCCAAAAAGTAAATTATGGGAACGACCCTATCTCCAATACAATTTGGGGGATGGACTACAGCTATCAGACCGAATCGAGGTTTATTACCAAACTGGTGGACGCACTGCCGTTCATCAGCACATCTGCCAAATCCAATATTGCCGTTGACGGCGAATTTGCCCATTTTATCCCCGGCCATTCCAAAGCGGTCGGCAAAACAGGGACTTCATATATTGATGACTTTGAAGGGACCAAATCAACCATTGATATGCGGAATTTTGGCATCTGGTTCCTGGCAAGTACACCACAGTTCCAGGACAACCTCTTTCCTGAAGCGCAGGATACAAGCCTTGCCTATGGTTACAACCGTGCAAAGATGAGCTGGTACACAATCGACCCAAGTGTGTTTTACGACAGGAACAGCAACATCAGGCCGGAGAATATTTCGAATGACGAGTTATCAGATAATTATGTAAGGCAGATACTCGAAACCGAAGTTTTCCCGAACAGGGATATCCCTAACGGAACACCGCCAAACATCGGCGTATTGAACGTTGCTTATTACCCCGATACCAAAGGGCCCTATAACTACGACGTAACACCCACCAATATCTCCGCAGGACTTACCCCTGATGGAAAACTCAACGACCCGCAATCACGGTGGGGCGGCATGATGCGGAAAATAGAGACTTCGGACTTCGAGGCCGCAAATATCGAGTACATTGAGTTTTGGGTGATGGACCCCTTTGCAGAAGATTCGGAAAACGACGGAAGCGGTGGCGACCTTTATTTTAACCTTGGCGATGTTTCCGAAGATGTGCTGAAAGATTCAAGAAAGGCCTACGAGCATGGGCTTCCCATTACCGAAAACCCGACCATCGACGATTTTGACACTACAAATTGGGGACGCGTGCCCAACAAACTTGACCTGGTGCAATCCTTTTCAAACGAAGCCGGTGCCAGGGCCTTACAAGATGTTGGGTATGATGGTTTGAGGGATTTTGATGAAAGGAGTTTCTTTTCCAGTGAATCACTTTCACCTTACAGTACCGATTATCTTGACCGGATGGAAGCGGCTTTTGGCCCTGGATCACAAGCTTACTTAGATGCTTATGCGGATCCTTCAACCGACAACTTCCACAATTACCGTGGCGATGATTATGACATTGACAATAAGTACAGCAGTGTTTTGGAAAGGTATAAACAATACACCGGCCCAGAAGGAAACTCACCGGAAAACAACGAAGGCGGCGTATATGATGGAAACACCCGGCAGCCGAACATGGAAGACATTAACGGCGACAATACCCTGAACGAAGGCGAACGCTATTTCCAGTACCGGATACAGTTGAGGCCCAACAAAATGAACGTGGGCGAAAACTTTATCACCGATATGCGCGAAGCTGTTGGAATCCCTCTTGCAAACGGGGAAACGGGATCGGTGAAATGGTACCAGTTCAAAGTGCCCATCAGGGAACCTGAAAAAACCGTGGGCAGCATAACCGATTTCAGGTCGATCCGGTTTATGCGGATGTTCATGAAAAATTTCAGCACACCCGTTGTGCTCCGTTTTGCAACCCTCGACCTTGTAAGGGGCGAATGGAGAAGATACCCTGCAAGCGAGGATTTATTGGCTCCCGGTGAATATATCCCCAATTCCACGACCAATTCAAAGGTTTTTGACCTCTCCGCCGTCAACGTTGAAGAAAATGCAAACCGTATCCCCATTAAATATGTCATCCCTCCCGGAATTGAACAAGAAATAAATATCGGAACGACCAACCTTACCCGCTTGAACGAACAGTCCATGGTAATGGATATCTGCGACTTGGTTGACGGTGATGTTGCGGCCGCTTATAAAACGGCTGAATTTGATTTCAGGCAATTCAAGAAACTTAGGATGTTTGTCCATGCCGAAAAATCGAAAGAGGATGATGTACTTAAATATGGCGACCTCACCATCTTTTTACGGATAGGTTCCGACTTTACCCAAAACTATTACGAATATGAAATCCCTCTAAAGTTCACGAACTGGTATGAAAGTGACCCGCAAGCTGTATGGCCCGTTTCCAATGAATTTGACATTGACCTGCAACGACTGGCAGAATTCAAGCTGCAAAGAAACACTGCAATGCGACAACCGGGATCGCAGGTAAGCCTTAGCTTTCCTTTCATTTCCTATGATGGGAAGAACAAAGTAACGGTTTTGGGCTCGCCGTCCATCAGCGATGTGCAAACAATGATGATCGGTATCAGGAACCCGAAAAAAACCACGGCCAATCCCGATGATGACGGCGAACCAAAATGTGCCGAGATTTGGGTGAACGAACTAAGGTTGACCGATTTTAACCAGAAGTCGGGCTGGGCAACCACGGGAAGGGTGTCCATGAACCTTGCCGACTTTGGGAACCTTGCCGTTTCAGGGACTTACAGCTCACCCTGGTTTGCCAGTATCGACACGAAAATAACGGATATCCAATTAGAAGCCGTTTCTCAATTTGATATTGCCACCAACCTGGAACTTGGAAAATTTTTCAAGGAAAAAACAGGTGTTAAAATCCCCATGCACTTCGATTATTCAGAAGCAAGGATAAAGCCCGAATACAATCCCCTGGACCCTGACCTGATCATGGACGATGTATTGGATTCCTATGATTTAAAGCAATCAAGGGATTCGCTCAAAAGGCTTACATTGGATTATACCCAACGGAAAAACATCAATTTCATGAATGTCCGAAAGGACAAGGTGGGGGCACAATCAAAATCCAGGATCTATGATATCGAGAATTTCAACGTATCCTATTCCTATTCCGAGGAATACCACCGAAATATCGATATAGAACGCAACCTGCGCCAGAACTACGTGGGAGGCCTGGGCTATAATTACAATACCAGCCCAAAGAATTATAAACCCTTTGAAAAAATCGGTTTTATTTCCAAATCAAAAGCATTGCTGCTTATTAAGGACTTCAACTTTTACCTGTTGCCAAAAATGTTCTCCTTCCGAACGGATATGAACAGGTTTTACAGCACCAAGAAAATGAGGAACAAGAGTTTTGGGAATCTGGTGGACCCTCCTCAAAATTATGACAAATCATGGGACTGGAACCGGATGTACGATTTAAAATTCGACCTTGCAAAATCGCTTTCATTGACTTTTACGGCGAACGCCAATAGCTTTATCAATGAATTCCCCGAATCAAACAAAGAATTGTTCGACGGGAAGATCGGCGGGGAAGATTTCATTATCACACCCGAGGAGAAACAACAACGCGTTAAGGATGAAATCATGAGGGGAGGGACAAAAAGCAGATATACGCAAAACCTGGGCATCAACTACAATATCCCCATCAATAAATTCCCATTGCTGGGATGGTTGACGGCACAGGCAGGTTATCAGGTAGCGTACAACTGGAACGCTTCACCGGTAAGCCTCCAGCAGGAACTTGGGAATTCAATAGGGAACAACCAGAACATCAGCCTGAACGGCAATGCCGATTTTAACAAGATTTATAACAGCTTTCCATTTTTGAAGAACATAAACAAACCAAAAAGAAAGAAAAAACAACCCAAAAGGAAACCAACCGACAAGAACAACCCCAATGCGGCTGATTCTTTAAACAAAAAACCAAAAGTGAATTATGGGAAAATTGCCTACGAATCCTTTTTCAAGTTGTTGATGAGCGTTAAAAAAGTAACCGTGCAGTATTCGCAAAACAACGGGACCAACTTACCGGGCTTCATGCCCGAACCGGGATTTATCGGGAACCAATGGGGCTCGGATGCCCCGGGACTGCCTTTCATCTTTGGCTTTCAGCCCGATGGCCCAAGTTATTTCAACAATGAAGGATGGCTTAGCAACAGCCTCCGTTTGAACACTGCCTACGGAAAAAGTTTCTCTGAAACGATGAACCTCAGGGCCACACTGGAACCCATCAAAGGCTTTAAAATAGATATTACGGCAGACAGGAATTATTCCACGAATTTACAGTCGTACTATGTATATGATACAACTGCCAATGATTTTGTGGAAAACAGTGCAACCTTAACGGGCTCTTATTCCATTTCGTTTATTTCGTGGGGAACGGCCTTTGGGGGCTCCATCGCCAACGACAAATCCAAGTATTTTGAGGAATTGAAAAACAGCCGTCTTGAAGTTGCAAGGCGCATAGCCCTTGATGATCCACGGGATATCCCTATTGTTGACACTACCGGTTACCCACAGGGTTACGGGCCAAATTCACAATATGTATTGTTGCCCGCCTTCCTGGCGGCCTATTCCGGGAAAAATGCCTCCAACGTAACCCTCGACCCCATATTGAGGATCCCTTTGCCAAACTGGAGGGTCTCTTATGCCGGCCTTTCGAAAATCCCGTTTTTCAGGCAGTTTTTCAAATCGTTCACGATTAACCATTCCTATAGATCGACCTATGCAATTGGTTCCTTCAATTCCAATATCAATTTTAATGGTGACAATATCAATGGTATCCTCTACCCTACTGTCTTTAACCCAAACAACGGGGATTACTATCCCGAGAACAATTATGCCGTGGTTTCGATCACGGAACAATTTGCCCCTTTGATCAATTTTGACATGACCATGCAGAATAGCCTTTTGGCCAAGATCGAAATCAAGAAATCAAGGAACCTGACCATGAGTTTTGCCAATAACCAATTGACCGAAATCACAAGCGATGAGTTTGTTATTGGATTGGGCTACCGTTTCAAGGAAGTCCCCATTTCCTTTGGTTCCATGGGCGGAAAAAACAGCCGTACATTTAAAAGCGATTTAAACCTGAAAGGCGACCTTTCCATCCGGACAAACAAAACGGTGTTAAGGAGCATCGATACCGACCTTGACCAGATTTCCGCCGGACAAAAAGTGGTATCCATCAAAACCTCCATTGATTATATGATGAGCCAAAGCCTCACGATCAGGTTGTTTTTCGACAAAATCATCAACAATCCGTTCCTTCCTTCACAATACCGTAATTCCACTACCAATGGGGGTATCAGCCTGCGTTTCTCGTTGGCACAATAGAGTTGATAATTTTGCAAATAAATTTAGCATTTCCCCTTGCTTTTTAAAATTATTATTTACTACTTTTGGGACATTCAAAAAAACAAAGTATTATGAACATACCCGATAATTTAAAATACACAAAAGACCATGAATGGTTGAACGTGGAAGGTGATGAAGCCATCATCGGCATCACGGACTTTGCCCAGAAAGAATTGGGCGACATTGTCTTTATTGAGGTGGAAACCGAAGGTGAAAACCTGGACAAAGATGAAACTTTTGGAACCATCGAAGCCGTAAAAACCGTTTCAGATATGTTTATGCCGGTAGCGGGCGAAGTAGTTGCTTTTAACGAGGAACTTGAATCGACCCCCGAATTAGTGAACAAAGACCCTTATGGTGAAGGGTGGATCATTAAGCTGAAAATAGCCAATGCCGGACAACTGGACGATCTTTTGGATGCAGCTGCCTATAAGGAACTGATTGAGGCTTAGAACCCAGCTTTCCGTGAAGTTCGGGCAATGGTTGCAATAATGAATTTCAATGCGCCGTTAATTCCACTAATGATTAATTGATTTTTCCATTAATTTTTTGTAATTTAGCGCCCTGAAAATTAAGTCGATTATTTTTGAATCAAACACGAAAATACATTTCAAATGATAGATAAAAAGAAATCCCCAAAAGCCGACCTCGAAAGGAGGAAAATGCTGTTTACCGAAATCGGGCTTGTCCTCGCCCTGGCATTTGTATTGGTTGCCTTTGAGTGGAAAAGCTATGAGAAACAGGAAATAGCCCTTATGAACATGTCCGTTGACAATACAGAAGAAGAGATGGTGGAAATCACACAACAGGAAAAACCACCACCACCACCAAAGCCACCACAGCAAACCACGATCATCGAAATCGTTGAGGATGATGTGGAAATAGAGGACGAAATCGAAATTGATGTGGAAGCCGATCAGGAAACGGAAGTGGAAGAGTATGTCCCCGTTGAAGAACCTGAAGAAGAGGAAGAAGAAGCACAGATTTTTACCGTGGTTGAATCCATGCCTACTTTTCCGGGAGGAGATGCCGCACGTATCAAATACCTGAACGCAAATATCAAATACCCGACCATAGCCCGTGAAAGCGGGATCCAGGGACGTGTGTTCGTCACCTTTGTTGTTGAGACGGACGGACGTGTTACCGATGTGAAGATACTCCGTGGAATTGGCGGTGGTTGCGACGAGGAAGCCGTTAGGGTAATAAAAAACATGCCCAAATGGGTCCCCGGAAAACAGAGGGGGAAATCGGTAAGGGTACAGTTCAACATGCCCATACTCTTTAAACTGAATTAAACTTTTTCAAATCCATATATAAATCCTGGCCATTGTGCCGGGATTTTTTTTGCAAAAAAAAATGCAATGCGTAAAATAATATTGACTTCAGCAATTTTGGTTATTGTGTTTTCGATGGACATGAAAGCCCAGGAAAGAATCAAAGTAACCTATCGCAATACAAACATTGACTTTAAGGAAAAAGATTATAATGGCATAGATACTACATATCTTTTAGTTGATAATGAAATGATAAAACTGTGGAATAAATACGACAGTTCATTTTGGTTTATCGATACGAAAACAAATAAAATGCGAATGTATTATCAAAATATGTTCGACCATAAAAAGTATTTCCATGAAATAACCGATATCACAACTTACAAGGTTTTGTATTTTAACGATAAGAAGGAAATCCTTGGCTATCAATGCAGAAAGGCCTTAATCGTTTCCACAACCGATAGTGTAACTGTTTTTTATACAAAAAAAATAAAAGTACACTATTCACCTCGAACGCCAATCAATGGTTTTGTACTGGAATACCATTCCAAATCGAAATATTACGATTACCATCGTTTGGCAATTTCCATCGAAAAGAACCCCAAAGAGCAAATCGAAACACCTTCGGGCTATTTGGAAACAACACAATCGGATTATATGAAAGACCTGAGATGGCACTCAAGAAATCCGTATATAAGACCAAAATTCAATATTGCACCCGATTTTTCAATCGTTGATTTCAATGGAGATTCGCTCATCCTAAAGGAAAAAAGGGGGAAAGTCCTGGTATTCAACTTTTGGTTTATTGCCTGTGGTGGATGTGTAAAGGAAATCCCCGAACTGAACAAAATGGTTGAACATTTCAAGGAGAATAGTGATATTGAGTTTTTTGCGTTTACGTATGATCCAAAAAGCCACTTGGTCATGTTTTTGAGAAAGACACAGTTCGATTTTACGATAGTACCCATGGCAAGGGGGATTTCCTATCTATATGGCATACATCAGAACCCGACCACCATGATAATCGACAAATCGGGAAAGATTGCCAAAATCCATAAAGGTATTCTCGATGAAGATGAATTGGAAGGTTTAATTCAGGAAATCGAGAAACTACTGGATGAATAGTTTCAACAAATATACACCATCACCCTACTTTCCAATCTCACTTTTCAACCAACCGTACCATGCATCCATCCCATCACCGGTTTTTACCGAGACTTCAAAAAACCGGAGGTGATGGTTCACCTGTAAAGCAAACTGTTTGGCCTTTTCCACATCAAAATCTACATAGGGCAACAGATCCATTTTATTGATGATGCAAATATCCGATGACTCGAACATGGTGGGGTATTTCAAAGGTTTATCGTCGCCTTCGGTCACGCTGATGACCACGACCCTTGCCGCTTCGCCCAAATCGAAAAGCGATGGGCAAACCAGGTTCCCCACATTCTCGATCATCATCACCGAATTGCCTTCAGGCTTCAGTTCCTTAACTGCCTTGTTCACCATATCCGAATCGAGATGGCAACCATTTCCGGTATTCACCTGGATAACGGGCGCACCTGCTTTGTCGATCCGGTTGGCATCGTTCATCGTCTGCTGATCGCCCTCTATCACATAAAACTTAATTTCGTTTTTAAGGTCAGCTATGGTTTTTTCCAACAAACTTGTTTTCCCCGAACCGGGCGAACTCACCAGGTTCAGGGCAAGTATATTCTTTGCCTCAAAATAACCCCGGTTCCTTTCCGCCAGCAAATTGTTCTTTCCAAGGATATCCATCTCCACCTCAATTTCCCTACTATGGGAATGAGTATGATTATGTTCTTCGCCATGACTATGCATATGGTCATGGCTATGATTGTGCCCATCATGGCTATGTTCATGGTTGTGGACATGCTGGTGTCCGCTATTTTCGATATTTTCTTCACCGGGTTTCCTGAAAGTTATTTCATTACCGGGTTCTCCACATCCACAAGTATTGCACATAATATTTTATTTTATTAAATTAAGGTTGACAATTATCCCTGGATATTACAGCATTAACATATTATTACAATTGCAGCAAAGATACATTATTTACAGGCATATTCACCTATAAAATACATTTACAGACATATTTACCTGTAAATATACTTTATAGTCTTTTACTCTTATTCCACCTTTAACGATTTCACTTTTAATTCTTTTCCCTGAATAATGTCCGCAAAAGGATTACTGCATTTTGGACAAGGTGCATACAACTCCTCAATTTCAAACTCTGTCCCACAATCTGCACATTTTGCCTTTCCGGGTATTGTTATGATTTTTACTTTTGCCTTTTCAAGCATCGTCCCTTTTACTGCCGACATAAGAGCCAGTTCCATTGCTTCCAAAACCACACCCGACATGCTGCCGATTTCCAGTTCGATTTCATTAACGATCGTGGCACCTTCCTTTAAAGTGCTCTCCTGTGCTATCTCAACAATATTTACCGCAATGGATAATTCGTGCATAAGTTACTACGTATTCAACAAACATCAAATAAACCGATAAGAACCGGGATAACCAATAATAATTGCAGTTAAAAGGTTATGTGTTAGATGTTAGGCTTGCGCAACTAGTGCATCAAACCACATAACTTATTAATTTTTGATTTTTCAACAAATCCTTGGCAA
>JAJRTT010000510.1 GCA_024278155.1 Bacteroidota bacterium
CCCCTGATCGTGGAAATCGAGAACACCATCGGCCATACTGATGTGTGCATTTGCGTCCCAGGGCCAGTAGCTTGGTGTTGTCCCGCCATATACGTTCATTGTCCCGCCGTTGATGTATATTTCACCGTCAAGGTCAACATAACCGTCATAGTTTGTAAGGTTTATGACACCAATATCACTAAGCACATATTTGCCATAAATCCCGTTATCAATTAGGTCATTGGCGGTAAAAGTCCCTCCGTTGAATACATCTATTGTCCCGGCAGTCCAGTCGTAAGCAGCACAAGTTACATTTGAACCGCTTACGTATAATGCGCCCGGCAGATTGTCGATTTCAAGTTCGTTAAATGTTTCATCCGAACACCATTGTATGCCTGTACCGCTAAATATTACCCTGCCCGTACTTTCCAAAAAGGCATCCGGGCCAACACTGTTTGTCCAATTGCCCTCAACAATGATATTGTTTCCCTGCGTGTCGAGGACACCGCTTTCGATTGTCAGGTCGCCGGCAGTATGGATATCCCCTCCCAAAGTCACACTTACACCAGGGCTTATCTTCAGGTGGTTGAAATAACCATTGGCGGAAAACATGTATATGTATTGGTCGGTCCCATCAAAAACGAATGTGCTTTGATAGCTTGCATCGGCCAGATAATAATAACCGCTGTTATAAAGGTTGCCCCTTAAAACGATATCCTGACCGGAATCATTTGAGAGCCCGCTATTGGACTGGATATTGATATCGCCGTTGATAACAAGTGGCTGGCTGGCATCGCTGATTATTTTAACGGAGCTGTAGTCTTTGTTGATGTAGATACTGTTGAAGCTACTTGTTGCCGATTTTGATTTTACTTCACTGAGATAAGGCCCGACAAAATTCACCGATCCATTATCCAGTTGTGCGTTTGAACCGGAATTGAAAAACCAATGGCCATACACCTGGAACAAAGAACTGGCCGTAAAATCGGCCGTTGAATTGTTGTTCCAGTCCACATCACCATAGCAAATAAGCCCACCGTTGTTGTCCACCATGCTCAATTTCCCTGATATGGCCATGTTTCCGTTGGTAGTCAGGTTGGTTTCCATAATATAAACCCAGGCACCTGTATTGATCGTAAGGTTATTGCATTCTTCGTTTACGACAGATATTATGGGTGGCTGAAACCCGACGTTCGGGATAATTACGTCTTCATCGGGGGTGGGTTTATGGCCCAGCGACCAATTGTCGTTGTTGTTCCAATATGAGTTTGATGCCCCGGTCCAGTAATTTGCTACTTTGGGAGTCAATTCAATGTAATAATCTTCTACCTCGCCCCATGTTGTTGTTCCGCACGGGTCGAGCCCGCTATTGTATTTAATACGGATCCTTACTGTGTAAAAACCCTCCGAGACGCCATACGGCGGGGAAATAGTTGCTGAGTAAGGGCCATATCCCGGTGTGCCGGAAACACTTATTTGTTCGTTGGCATCATAAAAATCACCGTCAAGGTTCCAGTCAACCCAGATACCGCATTCGTCGGTTACGTAATTCGGGGGGCCATTGGTGATCGTAATCTGTTGCGAACCGTTTGCCGGGAACGAGGTTGATAAGGTAGTATAATCCGCATAGCCTGAGCAGCCCGAGCTATTGTCAATGGTTCCCATCTGCACACGTGAAATAAATTCGTCGCAGCCACCAGCAGCAGTGCAATAAACAGGGTTGTCAAGGTTGATTTTTGCAATCCGTGTCCGCCAGTTCTGTCCTCCATTTGAGTATTCAGTCGTGAACCAAAAACTAACATCATCCGAGGGGTCAACCGACATGCAGGCATAGTCACCCCACCGGTTGGAATTGGTCTGTGAATGCGATCCCTTGAATATTTCCCCTTCTGGGATGGTCATTGTATTTAATGGGTCACTTACCAGCCGTCCGGTATATCTTATTGAAGGGTACACCGAACTGCTCGCCACGGAATATCCCAGTGCCATGTCCCCATTTACGTTCATGGCAATACTACACATAAAGCGGTTTTCGGCATCAGGGGCGTAAGTACTTTCCTGATAAACCCACCAACTGCCACCTGTCCTGCGAAGCTCATACCAGCGTATGCCTCCATGGTCGGTATTGTCCACATCCACAACCTGGCTGGTAACAATGGTCTCATGTGTATCAAATTTCCGGTACTGTGCACGGTACATCATTTGATTTGGCAGGACGCTAAGTTTTTGTGTGGTGCCCGGCTGGGATACACCAGGCCCCAGGCTTGATTTGAAAGGGGTTACGTTGATGGTTTGTGTTCGGCTGAAGGTTGATGAAAGTGGGTTTCCCCAATTTACGTTCAACGTATAGATCCATAACTGATCGGTGCTGCTTGCCGGCCAGGAATCGTCATAAAAATGGATAAACTGTCCGGATGTACCATATGGGGCAAACCCACCATCGTTATCCAAAGGTAGGATGCAATTTCCAAAGGTAGGGTCTTGGTTGTCGAACATAACCACAAGGGGGCTTGCGTTTCCCGCCAACATGGCACTTCTGTCGAACACGGCAACATCATAGGTGCATGTGCCATTATTATAGCCAGCATAATAACCATCGCGCCAAATTCCATATTTCGCATAATCGGGCTGGCCGTCCCAGGGATAAGACCACAAATAAAAACTCCCGGTAGGATCGGGTGTTGTTGATACGGCAATAAGAACCCTGAACGGGGAATACATTTCGAATATAGATACGAACCACCTGTCGGCCATTTCATCGTACAACACAATGGGATCAGAAAGTGGGCCTGGGTTAAATGCCGACCAAATTGTACTTATACTATGTGGGCCTACGAGTGATGTCCCGCTTTTGTCCCAGATTTGGTAGGACGTATTGACCACCTGGAAGTAATGATTCGGGCCGACATCGCCTTGTGTGTCGGGAGGAATTCCATAGGTACCGTTGCCATCATGTGCAGCTGTTCCTTCAAAATTCGTTGTTGGGTTCCATTTTACATTTGAAGTACCCATTTCTTTTTGCCATACGGGATCGGGGCCATTGGGCAATGTTCCCAGGCCGGATGAAGGGATTTCCTTTTCAAATTCCGGATTTCTTTCTATCGTATCCATTAATCCTTCTGATGTTGGAACAATATCCCGCAACTGGGGTGAAATAGCAAATAGGTCAGGGTAAGCCATTTTTGGATTTGAGCTTTCATCGTTGTTTTGTGCCAAGATGCCTGAAAATGTAAAAGCAAGCATGAGTAAAAGTGTAAGTGTTTTCATGGTGACATAAGTTTAGGTCCTAAATAATTAATTCCAGCAAAGTTAGGCAGGGTCAAAGAAAAGGCTTGTGTTATTTGGTCAAATGCTTGTACTATACTTGCATTTTTGTGTTTTTACGGGTTATAACTGGTGTTATTGATTCAAGCAGCTTATTGAATCCGAATCATCTTCTTCACTGACCTGTATTTTGAGGTACGCAAACAACAATAATAAATCCCTTCCTTAAGGCCTTCTCCATTGAAGTTGGTTGAATAATCCCCTGCCGGTTTATAAGCATCAATAACATTGGCCACCAATCGTCCGGATAAATCATAAACATTGAGGGAAACATGTTCAGACCCAGGAATTGAATAATCAATGGTGGTTACGGAATTAAAGGGGTTGGGGAAAATTTGTTCAAGGCCAAAATTTACTCCGTATGGAAAAGTATTGTCCTGAACACCCGTTTGTCCTGCAAAATCTAACTTAAGCAGCCATATATCCGTGCCCCCTGCGCCATATGATGAGGTAAACCCAGTGACGATTAATCCTCCATCAAAGGTTTCCTCAAGATAACGTCCCACTTCCGTGCCGCTTCCGCCGTAGGTTTTTGTCCATAAGGTGTCGCCACTGATATCTGTTTTTATGAGCCAAAGGTCAGGATCACCATCCGGCGATAAGGAGAAGTTAAACCCACAGACCAGGAAATCGCTTTCTGCAGTTTCGATAACGCAATTCCCAACATCATTTGAGGCACCTCCAAAAGTCCTTGTCCAGAGTGTATCGCCAAACATATCTGTTTTAATCAGATAAACATCCTGGCCCCCTGCCCCAAAGGAATTGGTATATCCGGTAATGATGTATCCCTCGTCATAGGTTTGCCGAACTGAATGGGCCAACTCATTCAGGTTGCCGCCATAAGTCTGGGACCATTCTATTTCACCGAGGTGGTCTGTTTTGATCAGCGAGACATCCGCATTGGTAAATCCGTCAGGTTGTGTATATCCGGTAAGCACAAAACCACCATCCGAAGTTTGTTCTCCCGAAAAAGCAATATCGTTATAGGCACCTCCATAGGTTTTCGACCAAAGAGAGTCACCTGCACTATTTGTCTTGATCATCCAAAAATCGGAATAGCCCGCTCCGTAGGATTCAGTTGACCCTATGACCACATATCCGTTATCGGCGGTTTGGATCACCGAATTCCCGAATTCATTATTTGCACCACCAAAAGTATTTGACCACAGGGAGTCGCCATTAGCGTTTGTTTTGATCAACCAAACATCAAAGCCCCCTACACCGTAGGAAGAAGTATTGCCCGTAATGACAAATCCGTTATCAGCAGTTTGCTTTACATCTACTCCTACATCATTATTGGGGCCTCCAAAGGTGTTGGTCCACAATGTATCGCCGTTGCCATCGGTCCTAATCAACCAAATATCCGAATTCAACGAATTGGCATGCGGGGTAAACCCGATTATGATATACCCTCCATCATAAGTTTGATGAACCGAATATCCTTCTTCATCGTCCAAACCGCCAAAGGTTTTTTTCCAGGTTGGTTGTGAAAACCCGGTTAGTGAGCTTGCCCCAAAAACCGAAATTAGTATCAGACTGTATAGTTTGTTTTTCATACGGCTAAAATAGCTTGATTTGGAAAAGCGGACTTGTGGTATTTCTGCAATTGCTTGTGGTATTATTGCAAAATGGTGTTTTTTTTATCGGGTATCTGGTTTGGAAGTGCAAAAGGGGACATTGTGCACATTTCACCGCCAGCGCAGCAATGCAATCCGAATGTGAACAAGGAGCCTGCCCCAATTGCCGGAAATCACCACCTTGCCCTTCGCCTATTTCGTGCGGGCTTCTGTTGGCGACATTCCGAATTCCTCTTTGAACACGGTACTAAACCAGGCGGGGTCGTTAAACCCAACCTGATAGGCGATCTC
>JAJRTT010000511.1 GCA_024278155.1 Bacteroidota bacterium
AACTGTACACCGGTATTTTTAAACGATGAACCGCAAACTACGGGGGTCACTTTCAATTCGAGGGTTGCTTTTCGCAACGAGCCGATAATTTCTTTGGGTGTAATTGATTCAGGATTGCCAATGAAACGTTCAAACAACTTGTCATCCTCTTCTGCTGTTCCTTCAAGCAAGGCAAAACGATATTTTGCCACTTCCTCTTTCATTTCCTCGGGAATTGGGATTTCAGAAAACTCCTTTCCCTGTGATTCCATGTCCCATTTATAGGCTTTGTTTTCAATCAGGTCAACAACTCCCGTAAAATCATCTTCACTACCGATGGGAAGTTGGATGGGGACCGGGTTTGCACCAAATTTTTCTTTGATCTCAGCAATTACCGTAAAAAAATCGGCACCGGAACGATCCATTTTGTTTATGTAACAAATGCGGGGAACTTCGTACTTATCAGCCTGCCTCCAAACTGTTTCCGATTGTGGCTCAACTCCTCCCACAGCACAGAAGATTGCGATGGCACCATCCAACACCCTTAAAGAACGCTCGACCTCAACCGTAAAATCAACATGGCCCGGAGTATCTATGATATTTATTTTATACTCCTCATTGTTCAGGCTCCAAAATATGGAAGTGGCAGCAGAGGTAATCGTAATCCCCCTTTCCTGCTCCTGGATCATCCAATCCATGGTAGCTGCACCATCATGCACTTCGCCAATACGATGGTTAATGCCCGTATAGTACAATATACGCTCTGTTGTTGTGGTTTTACCCGCATCAATGTGAGCCATAATGCCAATGTTCCTTGTATGTAATAATTTGCTGGACATTTGTTGTACTATACTCCGTGTTATTTAAAATCTAAAATGGGAGAAAGCTTTGTTCGCTTCTGCCATCCTGTGTGTATCTTCTTTACGTTTATATGCCGAACCTTCTTCTTTATGTGCAGCAAGGATTTCTGCAGCCAATTTGTGGCTCATTGATTTCTCGTGACGTTTGCGCGAAAAGCTGATCAGGTTTTTCATGCCGATGGAACTTTTACGTGCAGGCCTGATTTCCATGGGAATTTGAAAAGTAGCACCACCAATCCTACGGCTTTTTACTTCTACTGCGGGTGTTACATTTACCAGGGCTTTCTTCCACACTTCCACTCCGTCTTCGCCTGATTTGTCAGCAACAATATCCATTGCGTCATAAAAAATATCGAACGCAATATTTTTCTTTCCCCTTAACATCAAATTGTTCACGAATTTAGTCACCAATACATCGTTGAACTTGGGATCGGGAAGAATGATTCGTTTTTTTGGTCTCGTTTTCCTCATTACGTATCTGAGTTAAATCTATAATTTCTGTTATTTTTTCTTGGGTCTCTTTGTTCCGTACTTCGACCTTCTTTGCGTCCTGCCTTCCACACCTGATGTATCAAGGGCACCCCTTATTATATGGTACCTTACACCTGGCAAATCTTTTACCCTGCCGCCTCTTATAAGAACAATCGAGTGTTCCTGGAGGTTATGGCCTTCACCGGGGATATAAGCATTCACCTCTTTACCGTTTGTCAACCTTACCCTTGCAACTTTACGCATGGCCGAATTCGGTTTTTTAGGTGTTGTTGTATAAACCCTAACACAAACACCACGACGCTGTGGACATGAATCCAGTGCACGGGATTTGCTTTTTACCTCTAATTTATTTCTACCTTTTCGTACTAACTGTTGTATTGTAGGCATATTGATCTTTTTAAATATTTTTCAAATGTTACCCCTAAAAAAGGGAGTGCAAAAGTATAAATTAAAATTATACGTTTTACATTTAGCATTAAAATTATTAACAACAATTTGTTAACACACTCAAACGAACGAAACCCATTAGGGCAAATCATTGCGGATCAGTATCCTGAAAAAACCAAAAAACAATATTAAGCTATTTTGACCCTTGTCAGGATTATACTATTTTTAAGAAAAGAGGGGAGTGAAAAAATAAAAACGGAAAGTTAAATCCGAGACATCAATGCAATTCATTTGAAATGTTTGAACCCAGGGAGTTCGGCAATTGCATTGGGAACCTTTATCTGTCTTATTTTATCAGGTTACCTAATTCCTTTATAAATCAATAAATTAAATACTGAACGTTTGCTAAAGCGGGTGCAAAAGTAATAATTTATTAATATAAACAAGTTTTTTTTTGAATTATTTTGAGTTTTAGCTACCGGGCGGGTTGCTACTGGCCAAACCTGTCAGGTCGAAGCCGGGCAAAACCTTTTAGGTCGGAGATTGCCATGGCGCTGGCGACCTGAAAGGTTGAAACAATTGGCTGCGATTTCTTTTCAACCAGTCGGGTCTCCGCCCACGGGATGGCTTCGGCCCAAAGGTTTTTGTTTCACGTATTTTATAAAGTTATTTTTTCAAAACACGATCCGCTTCTCCCTGAGCCTGATTCTTTATTTGTGCAGCTTGCTTTTTAGCACTGTCCACTACCGAAGTGGCTTGTTTATCCGCTTCGGACGTTAAGTTGTTGGCCTGCTTATCTGCCTCGGACCGGACTTTCTTTGCGGCCTTCTTTGCGGCAATCTCTGCCAGCATCCCGTTTTTCTTTCCTTCGGCTTCCAGGCTTTTTGCCTGTTTTTCGGCTTCGTCCCGTATTTGCTTTGCACCGTTCTTTGCTTCCTTTCTGATATTGGCTGCCTGTTTTTCGGCTTCTGCAATTAATTGCCGTGCCTTATTATCTGCATCGTCAATAATCCTTTTAGCCTGCTCCTGCGCTTCCTTGCTCAATTCTTCCTTTTTCTTTTTGACCTCCTCCTTTACGATCTCTTTCACTTCTTCCTTTATCCCTTTGCCCATATCATTGAACCCAACCTTTAATTTTGGATCGCTGAGGTTACCACTTATGGAAACCGTAATAGGAATTGACTTGAAACTCTCGGCATTGATATTTGCTTTCTCCAGAATGCCGTTTACGGTGCTATTGGCATTTGCCCCTATCGCACTGCGCGGGATTTCCATGTTCATGGCATAACCGATGCTCTGGTCCAGTGCTGTCCACCCACCAAGCTTGGCCGTAATATCCCCGGTTTTGAAATCAAAAGGTTTGGTTATTATTTTTCCGTCCACAAACTCAAATTCCAAGAGTATTTTATTGATTTCAAGGTTTTTCAACTGATCCACTTTTATCAAATCGGCAAGCTTTTGCAGGGTATTCAATCCATTCACCGATAGTTTTGAGGTTGACAGTTGTCCACCACCGGTCATGCTTGCATAATCGGGCATCATTTCCTTATCCAATAAAGACTGGAATTTCATCCTTGAAGAAAATGTACCGGATGTTTTGGCGGCAAGGGGAAAATAGGTTTTCATTATATTAAACGCCTGATAGGATTTTTGGATATCGAGGTCTTTCATGCTCAGTTCAAAATCCACTTTGGGGGATTCGGGCGTTTTTGTACTGTACTCCCCTTTCACGTTCATTTCCCCTTCCAAAAGGTTCATACTGAAACTCCGCAAGGAAACTGTTTGGTCATTAATTTCGATATGGCCGTTCACGTTTTCCATCTCCAGGCCATCGTATATCAATTTATTGAACGATGACTGCATTGTAAAATCGATGTCCCCGGGGATTTCAATTACCGAAAGGGAAGTTGTGCCGTTGGGACTTTCTGTGGAAGTTACTTCCGTTTCACCTTCGGGCATCAAGGCCGAAACATCAAAGTAATCCGATGAAGTATTTAGCTCCCCTTTCAGGACACCGTCCTTTAAAGCATAATCGAGGTAAGATGTGATTTTCCCTTTGGCATTGAAATCGTTTCTGCCTATTTTGCTCTTAAGGGAAACCAAATCAAGGTATTGGGGCGAAAAATTCAATTGGGCAACGGCTATCTCCACTGTCCCGTTCATAGCAGGGCTTTCGTATTCCATACCTTTTACAAGCAAGGAGCCTATGGCCATGAATTCATCGTATTCTTCCTGCTCAATTGCTGACATTTTTCCGCTCAGGCTAATATCGGCAACGATGCTCCCTTTTAACTTCTCGCCTTTCTCAAGCGGATAAAAACCCCTTACCGTTGCCAAATCCAGGTTCCCTTTTATTTTTGCGGCAATATCAGGGTCTGAAACGGGAGTCTTGATAAGCATACTTATATCCACTGGGTTATCCCCAAGCTTTATCAACACCCGGGAAATATCCACAACTGTTTTATCAGCATTGCCACCTGTATTTGATACATTGGCGTTTATATAAATATCCGTGACCGCTTTTGGCAAATCGGGGTATTTGAACATGGCATTGTCCACAAGTAGTTGGACAGTAAAAGCTGGAAGTGAGCTTTCGTTATAGATTCCTTTTACATGCCCGTTAAAGCTGAATTTGCCCGAAGTTTCGATATTTTCAAAATCTTTGCCATAAACTGCCGGCACAAGTGAAAGAAGGTTTTTAAATTCTGTTTTTGGAGCATTGAAAGTCAGGACCAGGTTCATATCGTCTTGAATAAATGACACCGAACCATCGAATTTCACGTTAAGTTGGTTCAGGAACAAATCATTTTTCGCCAGGGTATAAATCCCGTTTTTTATATCGGCCTCGATTCCGGCCTTGTAATCCACGGCAACATGCTTAAGGTACTTCACGCCATCGTACACCACGGTCAACGATTGCATCTTGGTCTTGGTCTGCAATGTGGTTTTATCGGCACTGAAATCGCCTTTTAGCGAATGGTTCAACCCGGCGATTTCCATATTCAAGCCCAATGAAGCATCTTCGTAAGCGATATTTCCATTTACAATTTCGAACTTCTTGAGCTTAAGGTTGAAATCAGAAGTTTCGGTTTCACTATTTTGCGATTTGGTGTGGCCCCCGACATCTTCAAGGGCAATATCGTAATTGGCCCTTCCGTCTTTCAGGACTTTCACATGGATATTGGGTTCGTTGATCGAAATCCGTTCTATTTCAATTGTATTGCCACTAAGCACACTGAACAGATCCACCACAACCCCGATGGAACCGATTTGCGCCAGGGTATCTTTTTCAAACCCATCTTTTCCGGTTACGGTCAATCCTTCGAGGCTCATGGTAAAATCGGGGAAATTGCTGAACAAGGTCAAGCCAAAACCCGTAAAATCAACTTTTGCATTTACGCTTTTATTGATTTCTTCTTTGGCAAGATCTTTAAGTTTTGATTTAAAAACCATTGGCAAAACAAAAGCGAGGACAAGGATTGCCAATATAATTATGCCGGTTACTTTAAGTAGTGTTTTCATATTTTCTAAATTATTAATTAGTCTTATTTATGGGAAAATGGCCGCAAATGCGCTAATTAAAATTCAAATTGCAATTAATAACTTGGCATGGAATTATTTGCAATACAAATCAACTATTTACTTCATTTCCACCATTTTTCAAAATACGGATAACAAATTTTGAACAAACTTTACAATTTGGAAGTTTTATTTCGTAACCAATGATCCGCCAAAACCATTGCGGTCATTGCCTCCACAATGGGCACTGCCCTTGGGACAACGCATATGTCGTGTCGGCCTTTGGCTTTTAAAACAACATTTTCACCTTTGCTGTCCACGGTTTGCTGATCCTGCATTAAAGTGGCCACAGGTTTAAAAGCAACTTTGAAATAAATGTCCCGGCCATTTGAAATACCGCCCTGTACCCCTCCTGACCAATTTGTTTTCGTTATGATCTTTCCATCCTTGTTTTCAAAAACATCATTGTGTTCGGACCCTTTCATCCCTGC
>JAJRTT010000042.1 GCA_024278155.1 Bacteroidota bacterium
GGGGGGGAATGATTAAAATAATGCCGCTAATGCGCAAATTGTTATTTTTGCATTAGCGGCGATATAATTGACAAGTGATAAACCGATTGGAAATATTTAAACAGATAAAAATGAGAAAGACAGAAATTAGATTTGCCTTTATGGCACTTGGCCTGATCCTGCTGAGTACGTGCCTGTATTCACAGAAAAGCTATAATTACGAAGAACTCGATTCCTATATAGAAAAAGGAGTTGAGGATTTTAATGTTCCCGGTTTTGCAGTGGGCATTGTTAAAAACGGTGAGGTTGTTTTTCAAAAAGGATATGGAGTGAGGAATACAGAAACAGGTGAAGCTGTTGATACGAAGACTTTGTTCGGAATTGCATCTTGCTCAAAGGCCTTCACGGCAGCTTCAATGGCCATTCTTGTTGATGAAGGAAAAGTGGACTGGAACGATAAGGTTGCCGATCGGCTCAGTTGGTTCAGGATGTACGATCCAGCCATTACCAACGACCTGCGCATTGACGATTTGCTTTGCCACCGATCGGGCATGCAGACTTTTGATGGCGATTTGCTTTGGTATGGGACAAATTACAGCAGGAGGGAAGTGGTGGAACGGATCCGCTACCGTAAGAATAAATTTGGCCTGGGCCAAAAATTTGGGTATTCCAATGTGATGTTCATTACGGCCGGAGAGGTAATCGAAGCGGTGTCAGGCAAGACATGGGAAGAATTTGTCACAGAGAAAATTTTGTTGCCCATTGGAATGAATTCCACCACTACCACAAATTCCGGTTTTGACAAATCCATGAATGTTGCATGGCCACATATAAACGGGAAGCCCCGGGAATTTATCAATTATGACAATTCAGGCCCCGCAGCTTCGCTGAACACATCTACCGAAGATTTCCTCAAATGGGTCCGGTTGATGTTGAACAAAGGGGTTTCAGGGGAGGATACGGTTTTTTCGGAAAAGCAATATTACAACCTGACGCAACCGCATACTTTGTTGAACGCAGGCAGGGCAGAAAAGCCGGGAGGGACACATTTCATGACTTATGGACTGGGTTGGTTCATGCAGGATTATGAAGGACTGAAAGTTATACAGCATGGGGGTGGATTGCCCGGATTTCATTCCAAAGTCGTTTTTGTCCCGGAGGACAGCTTGGGGTTTGTGATCATGGCAAACCAGATCTCCCCTTTGGTGGAAGCCATTTATAAGAAAATCCTGGATTTTTATTTGATTGATGAACAGAAAGACTGGGCCGGTTTGTACCTTGACTATGATATAAAACAGGAAGCAATGAAAAAAGAGAGGGAAAAAGAGAAGCTGGAATCTGCAAAAAAAGGTACTCAACCAACGCTTGAACTTGCCACATATTTAGGTGATTACAAAGACGAAATGTATGGCAATGCGCAAATTTCAATGAAAGATGATATGCTGTACGTAAGCTTGCTACCGGCTAAAGAAATGTTCTCGGCAACTTTGGAACATTGGCAATATAATACTTTTAGTTTCCATTTTGGAGATCCATTTCTCCCTGCGGGCTATTTGACATTTTCCATTGGCGAAAACGGAAAACCGGATTATTTTACCATTGATCTCGAAAACCCCGACTTTCATTTTTTCAAACTTAAATTTGTAAAAACCCATTAGGTTTACTATTTTTGTGTTTTAATGAAACCGGCATTTTTATATTCCCAAATAAAAAAATGTTAATCTCAGTATCAATCAGAAAAATCGAAACAGATGAAAATCAAAAACCTACTTGCCACATTTGTCGTTTTGTTCTTTTTAGGACAACAGGGGTTCTCCCAGGACTTAATTATCAAAAAGACACAGGATACTATTTTTTGCAAAATAAAAGAGGTTGCAACGGACGATATCAAATATTCACTTCCTGAATATCCCGGTGATCTGCTTTTTTCCATTGAAAAGGGGAAAGTGAACAAAGCGGTTTTTTCTAATGGAAAAGAGATGGTGTTCGTTGATGAGCTTTCAAATCCCGAAAATTATATCGGTCAGAAAAAGAATGCCATCAAAATTGATTTCATGTCGCCGTTAACGGGCAATACGACCTTTGCATTCGAGCACAGCCTGAAACCCGGCCGAAGCATCGAAGGCACACTTGGGATTATCGGGTTGGGAATCGACCCAAACGAGGTAGATCCCCGGGGGGCTTTTCTGAAATTTGGGATGAAGTTTATCAAAAGCCCTGATTTTTATTTGCGCGGGATGCGTTATGCCCACATCCTGAAGGGTGCTTATGTAAAACCGGAAATCTCGCTGGGCTATTATTCAAAGCTTTTTGAGTATCATGATTATTCAGGTTCGTACAATTATATTTATTCCATAGAACGTCAAAATGTTTTTACGGGTGCATTTCACCTTGATATTGGTAAGCAATGGGTTTTTGATGATGCTTTTCTCCTCGATTTCTTTTTTGGGCTTGGGTATGGCTTTGCCACTTATCCTAAAAATTCCTATGACGACCCAACTTATCAGTTTGGCTACATTATAGTTTCTGAGACTGTCCCAATTAGCTTAAGCGCAGGCTTGAAAATTGGTTTTTTGTTTAAATAAAACTGGTTCGGATAAAATACGAAAACGCCAATACCGCTTGTACGGTATTGGCGTTTTCCCTTAATCTGGGTAGGTTACAGTAGGTCCAGTTCTTTTAAACAGAAATGGATTTTTTCAAATGTCCGTTCGATATCATTGTCCAAACCAACAGAGAAGCGGACAAGCCCTTCCGACATGCCCATCTCTTTTTGGATTTCCTCGGGCACTTCGGATGAAGTGCTTTTCCCCGAACAACTGAAAAGTGTCTTGAAATAGCCGAGGCTAACGGCGAGGTAACCTACCCCTTCAGCTTCCATTTTTTCCATAAGCGCATCAGCACGATCTGAAGTCACCATATCA
>JAJRTT010000043.1 GCA_024278155.1 Bacteroidota bacterium
AGTGCCCTCGAATAATTCATAATGTTGTTCACAATCCTCTTGTGCGGTGAAACCAAGGCACTTTCAACCCTATACTTCATCGAAAGTATTGACTTGTAATTGTCCGTTAATTGGGTATTTGTTTGCATTGATTTAAACAGTTTTTCATCATCTGTTTTATTTGTTTCATTATAAGCAAAGAGAATTAAATCATTTTGAGTAAAGAATTTTTCCATAGGTACTTTTAATTAATACTAATTTAAGAAAATCAACAACCTTAACGGTGGACAATCTTAATTTAGTATGTGACCTAGGAGAAATATTTTGCCGTTAACTTGGAAAATCATACCGTTAACTTATCGGGTCGAAAATTACAGGTTCATGGCAAATACTCTGTACCAACTATTAATTATGGGAAATATGAAAATTGGTCCGGGCTTTTACGTTGTGAGAATTATATTTTTTTCTTCGATCAACTTTCTCAAATTGATCAAAGCATACCGCATCCGGCCCAAAGCTGTGTTTATGCTCACATTTGTGACGTCTGCAATATCCTTGAAACTCATCTCGGCATAATGCCTCATATAAAGCACCTCCCGTTGTTCGTCGGGCAGCAACTCGATAAGTTTGCGCACATCTTTATGGATTTGGTCGGTAATCATTTGTTCCTCCACCGATTTATCCATTACATTGATGGTATCGAATATATTGAAATTCTCATGTTTACTGTTATCAATAACCGGGATACGGTTCGATTTCCTGAAATGATCGATAATCAGGTTATGGGCAATCCGCATCACCCATTGCAAAAACTTACCTTCTTCGTTGTACGAGCCGGCTTTAATTGTTCGGATAACTTTAATAAATGTATCCTGAAACAGGTCATCGGCCAGTTCCCTGTTTTTTGTGATCATTAGGATATAGGCATATATACGATTTTGGTGCCTTTGAATCAAAACCTCGAAACTGTTGTGGTCCCCACGGATATACTTGCCGATTAATTCCTTATCGCTTAAGGATTGAGCGTTCATATTTACCTCCTTTATTTAATTACAGATTTAAAAGGTATATATGATCTATAGGCAAATAATTTTTATGGGTGAATGAATTGAATTGTTTGTTCTTAGTGCAAGAATGATGCAAAACTATAATAATTTTGAAGTTTATGCAAATTTTTTTAAGTTTTTTTTGTTACGAATTTTTTCACGATACCTTTAACATGCGAATCAAGGGTTGGACAACATTGATTATCAGTAGTTAGACCACGTACGTACGTGATTGATATTGCACACAAAATACCGTACCCCGCACTTCGTACTGGGCTATTATTGTTTTTGTCCTTCGGACGAACGAATCCTGACTGCGTATCGCTGAAGCTTTAGCAGAGGCATAAAGGATTAAACAACAATAACCATGGGTGTAAGCCATGGACAATTAGACATATAAATACAGAACCCTGAAAGGGTTCAGTGGTTTTTTGCCGGATGCATTAGCGATTTATGACAATAACCTTGTTTCAGAATCATAAAACTCTATTTTCCTTCCAATAACCTTGGTAAAAAGATACCTTTGCACCGCATGAATAAATTTGATGTAATAATAGTAGGGGCAGGCCCGTCAGGTTTATTGGCCGCTGGAAGGGCAGCCGAAAAGGGTGGCAAGGTGCTGCTTTTGGAAAAAATGCGACAGGAGGGCCGCAAACTGCTTATCACCGGAAAAGGGCGCTGCAATATAACCAATGATGCCGCTATCCGGGAATTCATCACGCATGTATATCCCAATGGACGGTTTTTGCAAAATGCTTTTTCCCGTTTCTTTTCCAAAGACATAATTAAGCTTTTGGAAAGATATGGTGTTGAATCAATTTTGGAACGTGGGGGAAGGTATTTCCCGGCAAGCAATAAATCGGCAGATGTGCTAAAGGCGTTGCTGCAATGGGCCCATGATTTAAAAGTTGATATCCGTTGTGGATACCGGGTTGAGAAACTGATTGTTGATAATGGAATGATTCAGGGTCTTCGGGCAAATGGACAAAGATTTACATGTGGGAATATAATCCTTGCAACCGGAGGGAAATCTTATCCGGCCACAGGTTCTACTGGCGATGGTTATGAACTGGCAAGGAGGTTAGGCCATTCCATCGAAAAAGCAAGGCCTGCGCTTGTGCCCCTCATTACCGAAGGTGGAATTGCGCAAAAATTGCAAGGCCTCAACCTAAGGAATGTAAGGGCCGTGGTTTGGGTAAACGATAAAAAAACCGGTGAGGGTTTTGGTGAAATGGTTTTTACCCATTTCGGGCTGTCGGGCCCGATAATCCTTACCTTGAGCAGGGTTGTGGTGGATGAATTGCACAAGAAAAGCAAAGTGGAAATCACCATCGACCTAAAGCCTGCCCTTGATGAGCAAAAATTGGATAAACGCTTGCTTCGTGACCTGAACGAACATGGCAAGAAAAAGATCGGCAACATATTCCGTCAATGGCTTCCGGCATCCATGGGGCCTGTTTTCCTTGAACTCCTGAATATTGACCCTGGAAAAGAGTGTCACCAGGTTTCTTCAAAAGAGAGGAAACAAATCCGTTACCTGCTTAAAAACTTCCGTTTCAAAATTGCGGATCATGGGTCTTTCAAGGAAGCTATCATCACAGCAGGAGGGATTCCAACAAATGAAATCTCCCCAAAAACAATGGAGTCAAAACTCATAAAAGGGTTGTACTTTGCCGGAGAAATGATTGATCTGGATGCCGAAACCGGTGGCTATAACCTGCAAATTGCCTATTCCACGGGATGGGTGGCCGGAGATTCAGCCATGAACAAACTTCCTTCTTGATAGGGGAGTAAGGCATTGTAGAAGAATATCCCTGAAATTGATTGTTCTTGATAGACTCTAATTTTGTGTAGAACAACCTCCCCTCTTCAGCAATGTCAATAAGTTAAGGAATTCTGTGTTCAACCTTTTTTGAAACAAGCTTCGACAGGCTCAGCCTGACCACTAAGGTTTTAATCATCCTGAGCTTTTTAAAGCAGATACTTGTCTTAACTTATTGACATTGTCTTTGTTGTGTTTAAGTTAGTGCGGTAGGTGGGGGGTGTGTAAAGTATTTGTCTTTGTTTCCGAGATCAATGCAAAAAAGGAACTGGTAAATGAGGGAAGCTGTTGGGTTTTTCGAATTAATAAATGCCAATAAACTTCGATGTTCGTTGAACGGGATTTATTACAAAAATAGAGCTTGACAAGATGTGTTCTGAAAGGAAAACACACCCCCGCCGCTGCTAAACCATGCGCACATCATCTCAAGAGGGGAGCGGTGTATCACTAAAGAATAAAGTAATACTGCAAATTTAGTGAAGAACAGCCTATCCACATTGAAAAGGGTTTATGGGAAAGTATGTGGATTCTGTTGTGCAATAAATTCTTAATTTTACCCTCCAAATTAAAAAACATTCCACATTGATACATAATCCTGAAATAGACCTTGCTTTCGATTTTGTCCAGAACACGAACCGGAACATTTTCCTGACCGGGAAAGCCGGAACAGGTAAAACCACCTTTTTGCATAAACTCAAAAGGGTTTTGCCCAAGCGGATGGTCGTAGTCGCCCCAACGGGTGTGGCCGCCATTAATGCCGGTGGTGTTACCATCCATTCTTTTTTCCAAATGCCATTTGGGCCCATTCTTCCCGAAAGCCTTGACAACCAGGAAAGCCGGGCCGGACAAAACCCTTTTGTAAAGAAATTCAACAAAAAGAAAATCGATATAATCCGTACCCTGGATTTGTTGGTCATTGACGAAATAAGTATGGTGAGGGCCGATTTGCTGGATGGGATCGACCAGGTGTTGCGCCGTTACAAAAACGACCGGCTCCCCTTTGGTGGCACACAGGTCCTTGTTATTGGCGACCTGCAACAGTTGGCCCCTATCGTTAAAGATGATGAGTGGGCCTTGTTGAGGGATTATTACGATACAGTCTATTTTTTTAGCAGTAGGGTATTCCGGCAAGGGCAGTTCCTTGGGATCGAGCTAAAGCATGTTTACCGGCAGCAGGACAATAAGTTCATCAAGGTTTTAAACGAAATCCGGGATGACAAGCTAAGTCCCGAATCCCTTTCGATTTTGAATTCCCGTTACAAACCTGATTTCATGCCCAAGACCGGGGAAGGTTATATAACCCTCACCACACATAATGCGGCAGCCAATGGGATCAACGGGAAACAACTGGATTTGGTCAATTCCAAAGTCCATACTTTTGAGGCCGAAGTCCAGGATAATTTTCCTGAATATTCCTTTCCAACGGATCAATTCCTGAAACTGAAAAAGGGCGCTCAGGTGATGTTCGTGAAAAACGACAGTTCGCCCGAGAAAAGGTATTTCAATGGCAAAATCGGGACCATCACCGGTTTTAATGGAGATGTGATCAATGTGCAATGCCCCGAAGATGATGAACCCATTGCGGTAACACAGGAGGCCTGGGAAAACATCCGTTACACGATCAACCAACAAACGAAATCCATTGAAGAGGAAACAATGGGTTCGTTTATCCAATATCCTTTGCGGTTGGCCTGGGCCATCACCATCCACAAAAGCCAGGGCCTTACGTTTGAAAAAGCAGTGATTGATGCACAGGCCGCTTTTGCCCATGGACAAACCTATGTGGCATTGAGCAGGTGCAAAACACTGGAAGGTTTGGTCTTGAGGACGAAATTGAGCAATAGTGCCATTATCAGCGACAAAACGGTTGGGACATTTAACCAGCAGGTGCACGACAACCCTCCGGACGAGAAGACCCTTTCCCATTCGAGAAGACAGTATGTGCTTGATCTTTTGGACGAATTGTTCAGCTTCAGGCAAATCAGTTATCATTTGTACAAAGGTTTGAAACATAGCTATTCAAATGAAACGGTCATCCATGGTAATTTCCAGTCACCCTTGAAGAAAATGCACGAAGAAGGGAGCAAGGTGCTGGATGAAGTGGCCGGAAAATTTGCGAAACAATTGCGTTATCTTGCAGAAACCGGTGATGAGAAGGGTTTTCAGGACCGTATAAAAAAAGGAAGCGCCTACTTTTTGGAACAAACCGAACAGCTTCTTCAAAAACCATTGGCCCAAATCTCCTTTGAAACAGATAACCGACAGGTAAAAAAAGAACTCCGCAAAGTACTCTCGAAAATAACGGAACTGATACATGTGAAGCGGGCTTGTCTTGGAAACACCAAAAATGGCTTTGAAATAAACAAGTACCTGCAAGTGCGCGCCACTGCTGCTTTGGATACGCCTGATAAAGTCCCCGTTCCAAGTGGGCCCAAAGAAGAACCTTTGATATCAGAAAACCCGGTGCTTTATTCAAGGTTGCGTAAATGGCGAAACTCATTGGCCGTTGAAGAAAATATCCCCGCTTATTATATCATGAGCCAAAAAGCAATCATCGGGATTTCAAATGAACTTCCGGTTATGGCCGAGCAATTGATGATCGTAAAGGGGATTGGGAAAAGAAAGGTGGAAAAATACGGCGATACGGTTTTGGAATTGGTGAAAACATATTGTGCCTAAAATAAAATCGAGTTAAGGAAAGATATCCCGGCAAAAAAGAAAAAAGTCGTGAAAACGCCAACAAAGGAAATCACCAAAGCCCTTTGGGACGAAGGAAAAAGCATTGCTGAAATTGCAAAGGAACGTTCCCTTGTAAATACTACAATAGAAAGCCATCTGGCCTATTATGTGGGAACAGGTGAGTTGGGGCTTGAAAAATTCGTGGATGCCGATAAAGCCAAGTCAATAACTTCGCTTTTCGAAAAGAATCCTGATTCGGGTATGTCAGGAGTAAAAGAGGCGCTCGGGGAATCCGTTTCCTGGTCAGAAATCAGGTTTGTGGTTCAGCACCTGAGCTACCTCGATCGGTCAAAGGAAGGACAGGAATGAAATATGGCTTACTTTTGCCCGCCGAGATGAGAATGCTGTTACATAAATTAAGATTGTTGATCAATGGGGCCGTTGAATGGTCTTACCGTCCCTTCAGGAAGTTAGTTCCGCCTGAGACATTTCGCTATGCTGCTACCGGAGGCTTTAACACGGCACTCGATATATTTTTGTATTTCGTCTTTTATCATTACGCCCTCCATAAAGAAATCGTTGAATTGGGTTTTGTGGCAATTAGCCCGCACATCGCTGCTTTCATTATTGTATTCCCGATAACCTTTACCACGGGGTTCCTGTTTGCGAAATTTATAACCTTCACCAATTCGCCCATAAAAGGGCGTGTACAATTGTTCAGGTACGGATTGACAGTTACTGGCTCCATTCTGCTAAATTATATCCTGTTGAAGTTCTTTGTTGAATATTTACTGATTTGGCCCACCATAGCAAAAATAATCACTACCCTGGTCGTCGTGGTTTATAGCTATTTTATCCAGCGGTTTTTTACATTTAAAACCGCAAGCCAAAAACCTGAAAAAAACCATGAATAAGGAAGAAAGAAAGAAAATACATACTGCCCTGCTGTTGGAAAAAGGAAAAACCGAATCGAAAGTGGCAGACCTAAAAGAACTCACGAAACCAATTTCCCCCGAAAATGCAATTGGCCGGGTCAGCCGTATGGATGCCATCAACAATAAAAGCATCAATGAGGCGGCACTGCGGACTTCTGAATCGAAGTTGCGGAACCTGAACCTTGCCCTGGAAAGGATCCATGAAGATGATTTTGGGAAATGCAATATGTGCGGTGCCGATATTCCAATGGGAAGATTGCTGGTAATGCCAGGGAGCTCAAAATGTGTTCGGTGTGCAGGTAGGTTTTGACCCAATGGTTTAAAATGCCAGGACCCAGGCATCCTTGTATTTTGCGGGAAGCATCTTCTTTGCGTTATGGGCTGCTTCATTGGTGGGGTAATCGGAAAGGGAAATCCTGATTTTTTCATCTTTTATCACAACTTTGGCTTTGGGATATCCTTCTGTCTTGTGTTTTAGGGCTGCGTTTTTTGCGGCTTCCAAATTTGGAAAACTACCAATTATAACGTAAAACCTGTTTTTATCAACAGAAACCACGAGGGTTTCAACGGGTTCTTTTGGTGGATCAATTTTATAAACCTCCGTGGAATTGCAAATGTGGATTTCCCCGGTTTGTTCGCTCTCTTCGCCAAACCATGCGGACGCAAACCCGTTTTCAATACCTATGCCAATAGCTTTCCATGAATAATCTTCCCAGGTTTTCATGTTGAGGATCACTGCTTTGGAAGCAGATGTTTCGCTCCATTGCTCAAAAATGGTATTCGCCGTAACATTTCTGTTTTCCCAATATACAATCTCATGGCCATCACCATGATAAGTGGTAAGTTCACGGGGTTTCGACATCATGCATTTCTTATCCTTGCTGTCCTTTTCATAGCAACATGGTTTCCATGAACCTTTGTCGGACCAACTGTGGAAATTACAGGTGCTGGTATCGGGCTTGTTGAAGACCAGATCGTTAACGTGCTTTTTTGCAACATAGCACAAGGATTTGGAAAGCGCAATTTCCGGCAGGTTCATTACTTTTCTGTATTCGTTGATGCGCTTGAAAAGTTTAAATTCTTCACGGCTTATGCAAAAACCAGATGGGATAGAGTCCTGGCCAATCAAGGCAGAATTCCCTGACATTGATAGGATTGTCAGGAATAAAATGAGTATTTTTTTGTTGGCCAAGTTAAAGTTCATTATTCTGGTTTTAACATGTCAAATGTAGGAAAAAAATTAATTGCATTTAAAAGTTGAGATCAATTTTCTGAACGAGCAACCAAATGACATAAATCCCTGTCTTTATTTTAAGTTTTAAGTTAATAAATTGGCTTTGTTTCAATTAAAAAAAGGATTCACTGAATGTTGGGTCCTTTTTACATTTTCCAGGAGGATGACCCTTCCGGGCACTGTGTCATGTGCACCCCTTTTATTTCTGGATAATAAAATCGACCCTACGGTTGATATAGTCATCCTTTGTTGACAGTGGGTCATCTTTCCCCCTGTAAGTTTGGATTAGCCTGTCCGGGTTGATCTTGAAATCTTTCACCAGCACATCGAACACTGCCTGGCTGCGTCTCCTGCTCAATTCTTCATTGTAGGCTTCGTTCCCGATTTCATCCGTATGCCCCCTGATTTCAATTTTATAATAGAGGTTTTCATTTAATTTTTTGGCAGCTTCGGCAATTTTCATATTATCGGAAGATGATATTGTGGTGCTGTTGAATTCAAAGTAAATGGAGAAAAGGAGTTCCTTGCTTTTGTCGATGACTGTATCTATATATACAATGGTCTCTTTTTGTGAAATCCCGATACCTTGAAAATTGACCAATTCCCCCCTTGGTGTTTCCGGTTCCAAATCACGGCTGTTTGGCACGCCATCATTATCATCGTCAGCCTCTATCTCCTTTTGTTTGTTTGTATTTACGATACTGTCGAGATAGGCCACTTTGGTCGCCAATAAATCCCTGTCTTCACTCAATAATTCTATTTCCGATTTGTTCTGCCTGGCAAGTTTCTCCTCAAATTTTTGTTTTTCCTTAGAGCTGATCCAGGCCAGATGGGGGTTTTTGCTATTGCCTATCTTAAAGGAAATGCCCATACTGGTATATCCGTATTTGTCGTTCCTCGATTCCCTCGTGCAATCGAGTTTGTCGGAACTTACTAGGCTGTTCAAGGATGTTTCAATATTAAGGTCGATTGATTTTGTGATATTGAAGTTTGCCCCAATGGCCACCGGAATGATAAACTCCGAAGTCGCTTTGTTTTTTTCCAAACTGACCGGGTCAGAATAACCTTCATCGGAGATGGGGATACCGTTTTCGTATAAGACCGACCGAAAGTCGATCATCCCAAGCCCCACAAGAAAGTAGAGGTTGATCCTCTTTTTTTGGACATTTGTAAAAACCAAGTCGGTTATGCTTATATAGCCATTGATGCCGTATTGGACAAAAGAAGATTCAAAGTGCCTGTTTGATTTTTCGGCATATAATTTCCCCGATGTGAATTGTGCCTGCAATCCCACAAATGGACTGATTTGTTTGTTTACAACGGCTGACCAACCAAACTGATAGCTTTTGGCATTTGAAGGGAAAAAGTCATAATCCATGATATCGGTATAAGGGATCGTTACGCCCAATTTAACCCCTGCAAGCCAAGTGTTGTATTTCGCCTTGTTACCGGTAGGTGTGTTCTCATCTTGTTGACCAAGGACATTGGAAAGGAAAAATGAAGCGATCAGTACCAATAAAATTTGTTTCTTCACAACTAAGTAGGTTAAGATAAAGTCCTAAAAATACACAATTCATGTATTTTTGTTACAATTAACCGAATAACCTGATAAGAATAAGTATCCTTAGTTGTGTTTATGCCTTACGTGAAAATATTGTTATAAAGTCTATTGCTAATTCCTGATAATCTTTTTTATGTTCATTTCAGAGTTGGTTTTAACCCTTATAAAATAAATACCCTTTACAAACTCACTTAAATCCAATTGGATATTTTCCCTGTTATTGGTTTTTGTGCTTAGTATTTCAATCCCCTGCATATTAAACACGCTTATCTCGCTTTCTTCATCGTTATTGGGGACCCAAACATTGAAAATACCGGCAGATGGGTTGGGGAATACCCGGACCTGGTCGAAATCAGGATTGTTTTCAGAAATATCGAGCAACAGGCCTACATGCACATTGTCGATATACAGGTTGTTCCCAAAATAATTATAGGATTCAAAGGCGATCTGGATATTGTTTTGCCCTGCCCAGGCACTTAGGTCGGTCACGATACAGGAAGCTCCCCAACCAGACAAGCACCAGTCGTCGGATATAGCAGGGACAAATGGGTCTGTCATAAGTTCGTGCGTGGCAAAAACACCGTTTCCGTCTTCCCCATATTGAGTTAAACGCGTCCAGTTGTCACCACAATCATTTGTGATGTAAATAATGAGCGAATCGGTAACGGTGGCGTGCCTTTTTGCATAAGCATGGCGAAACGATAGATATACCTGGTCATGGTCCTCAAAATTCATTACCGGTGTAATGAGCCTGTCCCTTGGCCCCGGGGGAACAATGTAATCGAAGAAGTTCATGGAAGCGGCGTGCGTTCCGGAACCATTTCCTGCCACTGTTGCGATTTCCCAGGTTTTATCGAAATCAGGGTTCTCGATCGTCCACGATTTGGTACTCAGGTTCCCTGATTCAAAATCATCATAGAAAGGAAGGGCGATTCCCCCGATTGAAATATAACCTTCCTTTGCCAGCGTGTTGCTGCCAGCATTGTTGCTGACGGTCAAGGAAACTGTATAACTGCCGGTTTCGTTAAAACTGACCTGTGGCTCTTCAGAAAACTGATTTGTCCCGTTTTCATACGTAATTGTGCTGGGGGAGAAGCTCCATTCCCATCCTGTCGGGCAATTTGTGCTTTCATCAAAAAACGAGATTGCCTGTCCTGAGCACGTGATGGAATCACTTGCATAAAAGGAAACTTCCGGTACGGCTGTTTCGCTAACAGTAATGTATCCGTTGATGGTTTTCGTATCGCTGCCCTCTTGATTGCTAACCGTCAGGGAGACATCATAAACCCCTTCGGCGCTGTAACTGATCCCTTCAGGGTTTTTCTCAGAAGAAGTTGCGGGTTCGGCACCATCAAATGTCCAGGCCCAAGAGGTTGGAACTCCCGGTGAGAGGTCGAAGAAATTGATTTCGCACCCTATTGGCACATTCGTTTGGTCTGCCTCAAAATTGGCCTCCAAAACACCTTGCCAAAGAGGTGAAGTCCACATCCCACGGCCATAAGTCCCTGCCCGTATGGCATCTTCAGATGGGTCAGCAGGATTATGATAGATTTCGATTTCGTTTACGGAAGCATCCACGGGCAGGCCATTGCTGAACATAATCCAATCATCCATGGAAGCATCGCGGTAATAAACGCCGGCATCCGAAGCTACGTAAATCCCTTCCTGGCTATTTGGGTTAAATGCCAGTGAGTTCATGTTGATATCGGGCAATGTACCTGTAATATCTTCCCAATTATAACCTTTGTTACCTGATTTGTAAACTTTTGATCCACGGGTCAGATAAACGATTTCTTCATTTATGGGATGGCTTTCAATGTCCCTGATCGACCCTGACCCGGGCACGAACTGTGTCAGGTTTATCCATTCGGGGTTGTCGTCCATAACCTCATCACTGCGGTACATTGAACCATTAACAGACCAATAAAAAAGATTGTCGTTTGCAGGGGAATGTTCCACCACATTGATGTTCCCCCCCCCAACATTAGTGAGCTTTTTCCATGTGAAATTGTTTGATTTTACATCATCTGCCCTCCAGATATTTTTATATCCCGCAAACATTACATTTGAATTGGATTCGTGCAAACAGAAAGGGGTTATCCATCCCCCGCTTTCCGTTATTCCGTGTGTTCCTTCTCCGCCCACCGTATGCGAACTTCCATTATTGTGTTTTCTGATGATTTCCCCATAATAAACGGTTGCGTATGAATAGGTGTCGTCAGTATGGTCGAAAGCACATTCCATTCCATCGCCACCGTGTGTGAACAGCCAGGTATTGTTGCCATAATAGGTCGAAGTCCCATTGTCTTGATAACCATTGATGGCTTTGTCCTTCGTGATTTTGCTTTGCCCGATGCGATATACTTGCCCAATGGGGAGCCCACTTGTGATTTCGGGCCAGCTTGAACCTCCATCAGGTGAATAATAAACCCCTCCATCGTTTCCTGCATAAAGGCGGTTGTTCAAAGGGTTGTATTCCAATATGTGCATATCTGCATGTACGGACGGGACATTGCAATCGCCCCACCAATGGGAACTGATTTCCCAACTGAGCCCTCCATCGGAGGACATGAAACAGTTGACACCGCCGGCAAAGATCAGGTTTTCGTCGTTTGGGTCAGCTGCAATATCCAGGTCGTACCAGGCTTGTCCGCCACTTCCACCATTGCAGCCCCAACTCATAATATTAGGCGATGTGGATTGTTCGGTGAAACTTTCGCCACTATTTACGGATTTATACAATCCTTTAAAGGCACTGCTTTGGGTCTGGATAAAATAAACAACTCCAGGATTTGCCGGGGTAACGGCAATTGCCGCTCTTTCCCCTGAAACCAGTCCGTTGGTGATATGTTCCCAGTTATCGCCTGCATCTGTTGATTTGTAGAAACCACTGCCTTTTACCGCATAAATAATATCGGGGTTTCCAGGTTTAAATACTATATCCTTTGAACCACCTGGTTCTATTTGTTCCCAATTGGCCCCGGCGTCTTCGGTTTTAAAAATGCCATTGCTTGTTGAGGCATATATCAATTGCGGGTTTGTGGGATGCTGGAGCATTCTGCCAACTGTGGCATTTCCCATTCCATTGTTCCACTGTAGCCAGGTCTGTCCGCCATCCGTACTTTTGAAAACGCCCATTCCAACTGCATCACCTGCATCCCGGTCGCCTGTTCCAATGTAGATATTGTCAGGGTTTTGCCAATCGATGACAATGGAAGAAACCCCAAGGGTAGGGAGCACATCGGTCGTACTGGTCCAATTGCCATCTTCATATCTCCAAAACCCTCCGGCAGGTGCACCTATGAAAACAATATCGGGGTCCGAAGGGTGAAAAGCGATTGCATTGATCCGTCCAAGGCCTTTGTAGCCTTTTTCGCCCCCGGGCAAGTTGAAAGGCCCCAGGTTTTCCCAATCCCCATTTGAGGACTTTGCATTGGGATGGTCCAGTAAATATTGATTATACGCTTTATAAACCTTGTCGGCTTCATGGCGTTCCCCATCGGGATAGATATGTTGTCCGGTCCACCATTCCCAACGTTTGTAGGGCATCCATCCACTTCCCTTGGTTATTTTCCGTCCTGCCCAATAGGTGTTGAAGGCACTTTGTACATCGTAAAAGTTAACGGATTGATCTTGCATCATTTCTATCCAATAAGGAAAATCAGCTGTGTCCGGTTGGTTTGCCGGAAGGTTTTGTTGTGCAAAGCCCCCAAGGGAAATACTTGAAATTGCAATGGAGATAAATAGCGTTTTAAGTTTTTTCATGATATGATTGTTGATGAATTTTCAGGATACAAAGATACCCTGATATTTAATTTTGTGGATTTATATTTGGATGTGTGATAAAAGACACGGGAAGCAGTTGAAGGGTTGCAGCTTTAAACCAATCCAAATAAAACTTATCTGGTTTTCGCGGATAAAGAATCATTGTTTCCAATTGCACGTATTCAATAATAAAGGGGACTTACAATACCATCAGTAACATTTTAATTTCCATCAACCCAATTTTCATGATTATTTAAAACCCTCTCTAAATATCGCGAAATTTTGCTTTCCTTTTAAGTTCGTTATATATTTGCCGTTCTAAAAAATTTAGATCAAATCTCAACGTATTCATAAATTCATAAAAATTAATCAAATGAAAAAGATAACAGTAATTGGAGCCGGAAACGTGGGCGCAACCTGTGCAAATGTAATCGCACATAAAGACCTTGCCCGTGAAGTTGTTTTGCTTGATATTAAAGAAGGTGTGGCCGAGGGCAAAGCGCTTGATATCTGGCAGACTTCTTCCATCAATAATTTCAATACGCGCGTTACGGGCGTTACCAATGATTATTTGAAAACCAAAGGTTCCGGTGTCATTGTGATTACTTCCGGGATTCCCCGTAAGCCGGGCATGAGCCGTGACGATCTGATTAAGACCAATGCCAGTATCGTTAAAGAAGTTACTGAAAAAGCGGTAAAATACTCACCCGATGCGATAATTATCGTGGTTTCCAATCCGCTTGACGTTATGACCTATGCAGCTTATCAGGCTGCCAACAAATCTTCCAATAAAGTGTTCGGGATGGCAGGGACACTTGACACAGGGCGTTATAAGGCCTTTTTGGCAAATGCCCTTGATGTTTCCCCAAAAGATATTCATGCTTTATTGATGGGTGGGCATGGCGATACGATGGTGCCATTGCCACGTTATACTTCCGTAAACGGTATCCCTATTGCCGAATTGCTTGGAAAAGGTGAGTTGGACAAAATTGTTGAGAGGACCAAATTCGGTGGTGGCGAACTCGTGAACCTCATGGGCACTTCTGCATGGTATGCCCCGGGCGCTGCTGCTGCCCAGTTGGTAGAGGCCATTGTGGACGACCAAAAAAGGATTTTCCCGGTTTGTGCCTGTCTGAAAGGAGAGTATGGCCTGAAGAATATTTATCTCGGTGTTCCCGTTAAAGTGGGTTCAGAAGGTATCGAAGAAATTATCGAGCTCAACCTGAACAAGGACGAAATGAAAATGCTCCAGGAATCTGCGATTTCCGTCAAGAAGGTCATGAAGGTTTTGGACGATATGAAGCTTTTCTAAGTTTGATTTAGTTTAACATGTTTTAAAGTGGAGGCGTTTCAGGAATGGAACGCCTTTTTTCGTATATTTGAAACATAAAAAATTCCCGCAGATGGTGCAGATGACCGCAGAAGGACATTCGTGCGATCTACTGGAAATAAATTATAAACAGATGAAACGAATTGTAATACTTACGGGAGCGGGAATGAGTGCCGAAAGTGGTATCAGCACATTTCGTGACAATGATGGCCTTTGGAAAAAGCACCGCTTTGAAGACCTTGCCACACCTCGTGCCTGGGCCATGAACCCGGAATTGGTCATGGAATTTTACAATGCCCGTCGCAAACAACTTTTTGAAGTGGAGCCCAATACCGGCCATTTTTCACTTGTAAAACTGGAGGAAAAATACGATGTGCAGATCATTACCCAAAATGTGGACGATTTACATGAAAGGGCGGGTTCCGCCAATGTCCTGCATTTGCATGGCGAGTTGAAGAAGGTGCGCAGCACGGTGGACGAGTCACTTGTGTATGAAATGGATCAATGGGAACTGAAAATAGGGGACAAATGTGAGAAAGGTTCTCAATTGCGGCCTCATATCGTTTGGTTTGGCGAGGCCGTCCCCATGATCGTGCCAGCGGCAGAACTTGCGGCCACCGCCGATATATTCCTTGTGATAGGTACATCCATGGTGGTTTACCCGGCGGCTGGGCTTATCGGTTATGCGCCATCCGATATCCCCAAGTATTACATCGACCCCAAAGCTTCCCACGTTGGTGGGATTTCCAACCTGAAGGTGATTCAAAAGAAGGCGGGCGAAGGTGTGCCTGGGTTGGTGGAAGAGTTGTTAAAATAAGAAACATCTTTGTTTGTTTCCTGAATCATACTTGTTTGTAATAATTGTAAAAGAGAAAGCAGTTATCAAAATCTATGGTTTAAAGATTTATTTGCTATTTGTTATTTACGTTTTGGGATTTTAGTTTCAACCATTTTTATTGATCTGACTAAAGCAATGATACAGAGTGCCATTCGAAAGTGTGCACACACGTGTTGTTAGGAGGATTCCATGAGTTTCCGTGGCCTTCAGGCCATGGGAACGTTGCAAACCAAATGTGTATTAATCCATGGTTTCCCACCTAAAAGTTTTTCGTCTTCTATTGCCTCCTTACCGGCATGGTCATGCACCTTGCGCCCCCACCGCCCCGGGCCAGTTCAGAGCCTTCGATGGTAATCACACATTTGTTGTAACCATCAGGATGGGTTTTGCCTTTGATTATATCTTTGGCTTTTATTATCTCAAAGCCGTGTTTGTTCATTTCCTCAATCGTATAAACATTGCGTTCATAGCCAATCACTTTTCCGGGGGCAACGGCAAAAAAGTTGGCGCCACTGTGCCATTGTTCCCTCTCCTGTGTCATTTGGTCATTTGTGCCTCCACAAAAAACAGCTTCCAGGTCCATTCCCAGTTTTTTCAGGGAATCAAGGATGTTGTTTTCATTTTGGATGTTTTTCACATGTCCGTTTTCGATATGGATATGGACTGTCTGGTATTTATTGGGTTTCAGGATCAGCGGTTCATACACCATACATTTATCATGGTCGAGGAAGGTAAAGGTCATATCGAGGTGGATGAACGATTCCGGTGAATAGGGGAGTTCCTGGATAATGAGGTGGCGGGTCAGGTTTCTCTCTTTCAGGCGCCTTAAAATGTAGTCGATCCCGTTGGAAGTTGTGCGTGCCCCAATACCGATCAGGATGATGTCTTCCCGGGCCACCAGCACATCGCCACCTTCGATGGTGCAGGCGGGCGAGCAGCTTTTCCTTTCCGAAATGTTGAATGTGTTGGCCTTCAGTTCGGGATGGTTGTTGAAAATGGCTTTCATAATGAGTGCTTCCCTGTTTCGGACGGTATTGGCCATGGAACCGATCACAATATTGTTTTGGATGGCCATGGAAGCATCCCGGGTAAAAAAGAAATTATGCAGGGGCAATAGGGAATATCGTTCCCTTGAAAGGAATTTTGTGAGGTTGTCTTTGTGGATGGGGACTCCTTCTATTAGCTGAACCGAAAGTTTGTCAACAGGAAGCCTTCTTATCTTTTCCTCTTCGCCCCATACATTTTCCTGCGACAGGATTTCATCCAACAACTCATCCTTTACATTTTCATCTTGCAAAATGTCGTTCAATAAATCTTTCACCTCATAGGTTTTGGCCACCCGGTCCAATACACCCTTAAATTGGCTGTATTCCCTGAGGGCCACATCCAGGTTCAATATGTCGCTGTACAAGGCCCGTTTGGCACTTTCGGGTGTCATGTTTTCCACTTCACTGCCAGGTTTGTGAAGAATGACAGCCTCGAGTTTCCCGATTTCCGATGTGATGTTTATTTTTCGTGTATCAGCCATTTTTGTATTGGTATCTGTAGTTTGTGTTTGTATGTTAACCATAATGTCGCATCTCTGATGCTTATTCTTCAATGGGATTTATCTTTATCATAATAATATCGCACCCAAGGGCGCTATTGTCATTTTAACAATGATTGTCATTTTGCCAATCCATTTCCCGAATGTTTTTGTATTCAGGGATTTCAGTTTGTAAACGATAACTTGCAACTCCAAACCTGTAACCTGCAACCCGTATCCCTATTCAATAATATTCTCATTTATCAATGCAGTTTTCAATTCTGCAAAGGTAATGGGCTTGGCCACGATTTTTTTGTCTTTGTCCAACAGGAACATGGTGGGCGTGGCGTAAACATTGTAATCCGTAGCAGATTTACTGTCCCAGCCTTTTAGGTCACAGGCATTCAGCCAGGTGTAATTCGCCGTATCAACGGTGCTTTTCCATTCTCCTTTTTCCGTATCGAGGGAAATGGACAAGACTTCCAGCTTTTTCCTGTTGGTACTGTTTTCGTAAATATTTTGGATTTTCGGAAGGGTTTCGTTGCAATGGGGGCACCAACTTGCCCAAAACAGGACAAGGGTATATTCTGCCTTGATTCTTGAAAGTTTGATCGTGTTTCCGTCAACATCCGGGATATTAATGTCAGGGGCCTGTTTGCCATTGGTGAGCTCGGCATATTTTGAAAGACGTGTTTGCAGATCGGTTTTCCGTTCTTCGTTTTCGCATTGTTCCGGTACGTAGTTTTCGGCAATATAATCCAAAACCTTATCGAAATGAAAACGCTCAAAACCACCCACAAGATAATCCACGATAAAATCATAAATGATACTATTGTCCATGGCCTCGTACATTATCTTGTCAACGGCAACGATAAAGGAATTTTCTAATTGTTCCTGGGTAAAGTTTGGATTGCTGTATAGCGACATATACTCGATGGCAAGCGTTGTGTAAATATTGCTCCTTACCAGTTCAACATCCGAAAAGTCGATTGGGTCGAAGTAATGGGCAATGTTGTATTCCCTTCTTTCGGCTTCGTTCAATTCCGGTTCGAAATAAATTGGCCTGCGCTGTCTTATGATTTTTGTTGACCAATAATCAGGGTTTTCAGCAATTACATCATCAATGTATTTTGCATAATCTTCCTGGATTTTCACATACTGGTTCCGTAGGTCAAAACAGAAACTATCGGAAGTTGGGTAGTATTCCACAGGTGTTGCCAGTAAATCAAACTTGCGGAGATAATCATTCCTTTTCCTGAGAAAATCGTAATAAACCCTATTTTCCCTCGAAGAAACAATTTCCAGGCTATCGTACAAATGATTGTATTGGGCCTGGATTTCAATATCCTCCCGGTTATAGATAATGTCAAAAAAGACTTTTTCTTCAAGGAAAACACGGTACATCCCCGGAGGATGGTTTTCTTTTAACAAAAATGAAAAATTCCCAAGTGTGTCAGGGATTACCGTATCGAGTATTTGGTTTTTGTCGCCATAAAAATCGGCAAGGTAAACTTCCGGGGATGGCAAATCCTTTATACGGACCTTTAACAAGTGTTCCTGTGCGTACCCTTCAAAAGCAAGGATACTTAAGAATAAAAGGAAGGCTTTTTTCATAGATATTTTATTGTATCCCCGAACTGATGCCAAGTTAAGGGATTGTTTGAGAAACGCCGCAAAGGTAAAAAAATGTTCAATGGCCAAGAAGTTTCATTTTTTCGTAAATTTGTTTCCGTTTTAACAATATAATTATGCCGGGAAAACAACATAAAATCCCAGAATGGACATATAGCAAAATCACCCATTACTGTGCTTACCAAGAGAGGTGCGTGGTAGAGGTCAGGGTAAAATTGAAATCTTTTGGGGTGAAGGAGGAATTACAGGATACAATAATTGCAGAATTGATGAAGGACGATTATTTGAACGAAAAACGGTTTGCAAGTATGTTCACAAGTGGGAGATTCAGGATAAAAAAATGGGGGAAAAGCAAGATTTATAGGGCTTTGCAACAAAAGAACGTCCCCGAACTGTTTATCCTTGATGCGCTGAATGAAATTGATGACCTTGAATATTGCCAAACTTTGGGGCAGTTGCTGAAGAAGAAAAATGGTGAAATCAAAGATGAAGATTTAAAGAAAAGGAACCGGAAACTTATTAATTTTGCCCACTCAAAAGGATATGAAGCCCCGGCCATCCGTAAAGTGATGAACTCGGAGGATTATTGTCTTTAAGAACCAATAGCATTGAACCCATGATTTATTAAAACCATGAAAAATTGTAGCCCCGCATTGGCGGGATTTAGTTTTGCTCAACATTGAATCATTATTTATTTCAAGAAGGAAAAGCACTAACAATTGTAACAAGACATTTTTTCAAAACAAGAAAACCATATGGTACTAAAAGAAAATATTCGCGACCTGCGGGAAAGGCTCAACGCCTTGAGGAGGTTCCTTTGACATCGATAATAAATTAGCTCAAATTGCCGAGCAGGAAAAAATCACGGTCCAACCTGAATTTTGGAACAATCCAAAAAAAGCAGAGGAAGTCCTGAAATCCATCAAGGAGAAAAAAAGCTGGACAAAAAAGTTCGATGCCGTTGCCACTGCCGTGGATGATCTGGATGTGCTTTTTGAGTTTTTTACCGAAGGTGAAGCCACTGAACAGGAACTTGACAAGCAGTATCAGATTTCAATAAAACGTGTTGAAGACCTTGAATTCCTGAAAATGCTCAGTGGGGAAGAAGATAAGTTTGGGGCAATCCTCCAGATCAACCCTGGGGCAGGAGGGACAGAGAGCCAGGATTGGGCGGAAATGCTCATGCGCATGTACATCCGGTATGGGGAACGAAATAACTTCAAGGTAAAGGAGCTGGATTTACAGGAAGGGGACGTGGCCGGTATCAAATCGGTTTCCCTTGAATTTGAAGGGGAATTTGCCTTTGGGTATTTAAAGGGCGAAAACGGTGTCCACCGACTGGTACGTCTTTCGCCTTTTGATTCAGCCGGGAAAAGGCATACTTCATTTGCTTCCGTATATGTGTATCCCGTGGTTGACGATAACATCGAAATTGATGTGAACCCTGCCGATATCAGCTGGGATACATTCCGTTCCAGTGGCCCCGGTGGCCAAAATGTGAACAAGGTCGAGTCGGCTGTGAGGCTTCGGCACCATCCCTCGGGGATTATTGTCGAATGTCAGGAAACCCGCTCCCAAGGACAGAACCGCGAAAAGGCATTACGGATGCTCAAATCACAATTATATGAAGCCGAAATGCGGAAAAAACAGGAAGCCCGTAGCGAAATAGAAAGCAATAAAAAGAATATCGAATGGGGCTCGCAAATACGGAATTATGTGATGCACCCTTACAAATTGGTGAAAGACCTGCGCACCGGAACCGAGACCGGGAATGTACAAGCCGTGATGGATGGCGATCTGGATGCTTTTATCAAGGCCTATTTGATGGAGTTTGGTGGTTAGCACTGTTTTTGAACCTTTTGCGCCTTAGTGCCCATTCCTTTATGCCCATTGTGTGGGAATCCCCTCTTTGCATCCGTTGCGCAAGGCCAAATCCATAAAAAAAACCAATTAATTAATCATTCTTTCTAAAAAGCTTTATACTTTTGGTGTGAATCTATAAAAACAGTTTTCATGATAAAAATTTACCATAATCCCCGGTGTAGGAAATCAAGGGCCGGCCTTGCCTATCTAAAAGAAAAAGGCGTTGGTTTTGAGATAGTCGAATATTTGAAAAGCCCGATTGGTGAAGATGAATTGAAAGATGTCCTTGTGAAGCTGAACATGAAACCACAGGAAATGATCAGGACACAGGAAGAAATTTACCGCAAGCAGTTTAAAGGGAAGAACTTTACGGAAGGTGAATGGCTGAAAATCATGGCCGAAAACCCCAAACTGATACAAAGGCCAATAATCGTTAAGGAATATAAAGCCGTTTGGGCAGATCCACCCGAAAACATGGATAGGTTGTTTTAGCTTTAATGTAAAAGGTCACATTGAGCCTGTCGGTCACATTGAGCCTGTCGGTCACA
>JAJRTT010000044.1 GCA_024278155.1 Bacteroidota bacterium
GGTACCACGCCTTCGGCCACATCTTGGGCCAATTTGTCCTGGGCGTCTTTCACCAGTTGCAGTTTCAGTGCATCCGATTGGCCCATTGCAATTGCGGACGAAAGGAAAAGGATCGTCAACGCACTTGCTAATCTTGTAAATTTTTTCATAATTGATAAGATTTAATGAATAAAAAATGGATTCCTTAATAATAACAGCAAATATAGGTCTTTTTGGTTTTATCAAATGGAAAATTGATATTTTTTTTGCACAGGGAGTAGCCCAACATCAAGATATTGTTGAAAATGTGATGAATTTGGTAAAAGCAGGCCGCTTAATGTGCAAAGTGTTTTCCTTGCCATGTGTTTTTTCCCAGCATTCTTTTCTCGATCATGTTGTTGATCTGGTCGTTGCGGATCAATCCCCAGGATGGGCCGGCAAGAAAGCGGGGCGGGACTTCGCCCGTAAAGCGTTCAATGATGAACCCGGGGTTTAGCTTTTCGATAAACCGGATAATAAAATCAATGTATTCTTCCAATGAAAAGAAATCAAATTGCGAAGGGTCTTTTTTATAATCAACGGCCATTGCCGTGTTTTTGATAATTTGCAACTGGTGGAATTTGATATTGTTCAAAGGCAGTTTTGACAGGATAGTAGCCTGATCCATCATTTTTTCCCTGGTTTCACCGGGAAGGCCAAAGATAATATGTGAGCCTGTTTTCAAACCATAAGCCGCTGTTTTTTCGATGGCTTCCACACTTTGCTCAAAGGTATGTTGCCTGTTGATAAGTTTTAAGGTTTTGTCGTAACAGGACTCAATGCCATATTCCAATATGATGTAATATTTTTCTGCCAATTTACTGAAATATTCCAGTTTTTCATCATCGATGCAATCGGGACGGGTGCCGATGACCAGGCCGATAATCCCGGGATGGTTCAATGCCTGGGAATATATCTTTTTTAATTTATCAAGGGGTGCGTAAGTGTTTGAATAAGTCTGGAAATAGGCCAGGTATTTTTTTGCCCTTCTGTACCTTTTTAAATGGAACCCGATCCCTTCTTCCAATTGTTGTCCAACAGGTTTGATAGGGTCGCAATAAGAAGGGTTAAAAGCATCATTGTTGCAATAGGTACATCCACCACGTGCCAATGAACCATCCCTGTTCGGACAGGTAAACCCTGCATCAATGGCCACCTTTTGAACGCGCTCGCCGAACGTTTTTTTAAAATACTCGGAATAGGAGTTGAAACGGCGGGAATGGCCCCAGATATATTTGAAATCGGTCATTGAATTGTTGAAATATAAGTACACAAAACTACTTAAAATAGAAAAAGGGATGGATTATATATCCCATCCCTTTTTAAGGTCTTTCAGCTTTATGATATTCTCTATTTAGCCACCCGTTCCAGCCATCTTAACATGAATATCATTGTTAACATTGATACTGTACAAGCAACGACAAATATACTCCATGTCATCCAGATTGGAACTGTGTTATATAAAATCGCACCAATAAAAAGCAGTTGATTTCCCAATGCAGTTGCGCCTAGCCATCCTCCTTGCATAACACCCTGGTATTGTGGTGGCGATACTTTTGAAACAAATGAGATACCAAGTGGGCTGATAAATAGTTCAGCCACTGTTAAAATAAAGTAGGTGCCCATCAATAAAAAAGGTGTGACTTTAAGGCTCTCGGCAAGTGGTGTTCCCCCTTTCTCGGGATCTATAGTTTCAAAAAGCGGCAATCCCAATGAACCAACTGACATTACTACAAATGCCAAAGCAGCTATACCCATTCCTATGGCAATCTTTTTTGGTGTAGAAGGTTCTTTTCCTTTACTTCGCAACCAACCAAAAAAACCAACGATAATTGGTGTTAAGAACACTACAAAGAAAGGGTTCATTGATTGAAATATTTCGGCGGAGATATCCCAGGAACCAATTCTTAATAATGTGTAATCTCTTGCAAAAAATGTTAAGGTAAGTCCATTTTGATGGAACGAAAACCAGAAGAAAATAACAATTCCGAACACAGCAAATAAAGCATACATCCTTTGTTTGACTTCTTTCACATCCATTTTGAATTCTTCTTCTGAAGCTTTGTTTTCAGCCTTTTTGGAAATATCTTTTGGATCGGGGAAGTATTTCTTGTTCACAAGATAAACAACAATTGATATGGCCATTGCAATAATTGCTACGGCAAAAGCATAATTAAAACCAGTTGCAAATACATTCAAATAATTATTCACAAAGGCAGCCAAATCAGTTACTGTTGAACCTGTGGCTTCATTTGCCATTATTTGCAACGAAGCCTCTGCATCGGAAGTAATTGTTCCATTAACAAAAGAGTGGCACAAGGCTGGGAGGTAGGCATTGTAATGAAGGCCATTATTGTTCAGCCACCAGTTTCTAACTGCAACTGCTGTAAATGGTGCAAAAATTGCCCCGACATTGATAAACATATAAAAAATGGAAAAACCAGAATCCCTCATTTTCCCATATTTTTCGTTATCGTACATCTGGCCAACAAGGGCCTGAAGGTTTCCCTTAAATAAACCATTGCCAAATGCGATCACGAATAAACCAATAAGGGTTAGCGTAAGATATAAAGTTTTGTTGGAAACCGGTGTCGTAGAAGGAACGGACATCATGAAATATCCTACTGACATTACAATCAGGCCAGCCAAAATAGTCCCTTTATAATTTCTTGTTTTGTCAGCAATTACCCCTCCAACAAGTGATAAAACATAAATCAAGGCATAAAAAACCGAATAAATAATACCCGTTGTTGGCCCATCTAAACCAAATTTTGCCTGGATAAACAATGTTAATATTGCCATCATTGTGTAAAATCCATAACGTTCCCCCATATTTGAAAGTGCTGCTGCAATCATTCCTTTTGGATGTCCTTTAAACATAATCGTAAATTTTTAATTTAAACCTGATTGAACCCATTTTTCTAAAGCGTACAAAAATAGGCAAAAATATGTGTTGTCCAAGTTTAGTTGAGAATATTATAGCGACAACCCATATGAATAACTTAAATCAATAGCATACTGATTCTTATGGCTTTTCTGATTTGTTATGATATGATTATTGAGCCGGTCTAAAAAGCCACGGATGCACGAATGGTAGATTTTAACATACAGATAATCAGATATGAAAATTACACAAATTAGGCTTTTCGTAACTTTTTAGACTGAACTCATTGTTGGATTCAATAAAAGCAAGCGAGATAAGCCCGTGTGCTTTTTAATTCTTTGTTTTGTAACAATGAATCAGCAAAAATATTTGTGGAGCATATGGGGCCAAACCATCCAATTTACAATCTCCCATTACTCCATTGTTCCAACATTCCAATATTTTTCTTTCCTTCGTGTAATAAAATCAAATAGCTTTCGTCTTTTGAACACATGACCGCTGAAACGTTTCAAATAGAGGTGCTCCCAGTTAAGCACAAATTGTTCAGGTTCGCCAACAGATTGTTGTGCAATACGGAGAATGCAGAGGACATTGTGCAGGAAACCTTTTTGCGGTTGTGGTCGAAACGGGAAAAATTAAGTGAGTACAGAAGTATCGAGGCATTTGCCATGACAATAACAAAAAACCTTTGCCTTGATAAATTGAAATCAAAAAAACACAAATCGGATCAACTGACCGAAAGAAACCAGGGAACTACAATGGACACTCCTTATAAATATACCGAACAGGCCGATACCTTCAATAAGGTAAAGGAGATAATCAATTCGCTGCCGGAACAACAACGGATGATCATCCACCTTCGGGACGTGGAAGGATATGAATTTGAGGAGATGGCCGAAATGTTGGAATTGAGTGTGAACACCATCAGGGTCAATCTTTCGAGGGCCCGGAAAAAAACCAGGGGGAAAATGTTAAAAGCGTACAACTATGAATTTGCAAAAAATTGAACTGTTAATTCGGAAATATGAGTCCGGGGAAACTTCCATGGAAGAAGAAAAGACCTTGCATGATTTTTTCTGGAGCAATGAAGTGCCGGTACACTTGGCCAATTACAAAAAGCTTTTTTTGTTTTTTGATACTTCAAAAAGTGAAATGTTGAAAGATGAAAATTTTGACGAAAGGATAATGGAAGCTATCACTAAAGATGGATCGACAAAGACCCCCAAAGCTAAGGCGTACAGGCTTTATGCCGTAATGAGCATCGCCGCCAGCATCCTTATACTTATAAGTGTTGGGTTTTATTTTCAAACGAGAACACCACAAATACATTTTGAGGATACCTACGATAACCCCGAACTGGCTTATGCCGAAACAAAGAAAATCCTCATGCTTGTTTCGGGGAACATGAACACGGGATCCGAGGAATTGCAAAGTGTTGCCGAACTGGAAAATGGCTTCAGGGAATTAAAGAAAATATCAAATTTAAAATCAGGTATGAAAAGCATGGAAAAACTTTCCGTATTGAACAAATCAAAAAACCTGATAACATCTAAAAAATAGACAAATGAAAAAGCTACTAAAAACAATCGCAATCTCTTTAATGTTAATCATCCCTGTCTTTGGTTTTGCCCAAAGCCCTGCCGATGCATTGTTCGATAAATATTCGGGTGAGGGTGGTTATACCTCCGTTTACATTACCCAACATATGTTCGAGCTGTTTGCCGATATCGACAATGCAGAAGATGAGGAACAGTTTTCCGATCTTGTCAAGGATTTAAAGTGCATTAAAATTTTATCCATTGAGAAGGATTCGACCGAAACACCAAAAAACGTGAATTTTTACAATGAAATCATGGATGATTTCCCAAAACAAAAGTATGAAGAGCTGATGGTGGTGAAAAAGAAAGGACAGGATATCAAGTTCCTGATATGGAAAGATGGGAAGATCATCAAGGAACTGTTGATGATCGTAGGCGGTGACGATGACAATACATTGATAAGCATACAGGGCGACATCAACCTGAAAACGATTTCCAAATTATCCAAATCCATGAACATCAATGGGATGGAGAATTTGGAGAATATTGATGAAAAATAACCGTATCAGCGTCATTGCGAAGCATCGAAGGGTTGCCGTTTATAGTTAAATCGTCATTGCGACACGTTTTTTTAGGCTGGCTTAGGGCGGAGGTAACGGGGCGTCAATCTCTCAGCTATGAAAACTGCCCATGAACGCCAACCAGCCAGGGCAGCATAATTTCCAACAGATTGCCACGCGCCCACGCCAAACCCAACCCAATTGTTCGCAATGACGCTGTCTCTTTGATGCTTTTGGGTTATGTCAGTAAACACTATTGTAATGAATCTTAAATTAAAATAAAAAATCATGAAAACAATACTTAAAAATACAGCAATAGCCATTTTGTCAATACTGTTTGTACCACTTCAGATAAATGCACAGGAC
>JAJRTT010000512.1 GCA_024278155.1 Bacteroidota bacterium
GGGAAGAAGCCATTGTGAAAGGTGTTATCAGGTTGATCCAATTTAGCGAAAACATTTCGATAGGGCGTTTTACCGCATCCATCCATTTGCCCGTCACCATTCCAGATGGTCCTAATCCCCGTAATCAATTGATTGAAAATACCGGTGATTGGAAGTTGGGAAATATTGATGTTGATTGGGTGGGCTGAGCGTATCTCACAGGCTCTTAGTAATGAAGGGCTATGTTGTTGTCACACTAATCAACAATCGCTATTGGATAAATTTGTTTTCCAAAATACAGGGATTGGATATAATAAATGAACCCAGTCTAAAAAGCAACGAAGTGCCTTGTATGTGAAACATTTACATGCGCTTATTCGTGCATTCGTGGCTTTTTGTTCCCGGCTCATAAATTGAAATGCCTTTAAACCCTGCCGAAATTCGAAGCTTGTCTTGACAACCTTTAACCCATAACCCGAAACGAATAACCCATAACCCGTTTACATCCCCAAAACCGCTTTCCCTTCCTCACTTACCATTTCGGGTGTCCAGGGTGGGTCGAATACCAGGTTCACGATAACTTCAAGGTCGGGGAGCTGTGCGTTGACAGCCTCCTTTACGTTCAGCATGATTGCATCACCGATCGGGCAGGCCGGGGTGGAGAGTGTCATCTCGATATCCACTTTGCCTTCACCATCGTAAGCCACTTTGTAGATCAACCCAAGGTCAACAATGTTTACCTCCACTTCGGGGTCCATCACAAATTTTAAAATATTCCAGATTTGTGCTTCGGTGTTTTTTATTTCTTCTGTTGTTTTCATTTTTATAGTTTTTGTGTTTTTTTTAATCAGCTTGGTTTTGCCTTTCCAAAGTATCTTTCTTTTGTATTTTTTATCAACCTGTCGGGTTGCCTCTGCTCATGCCTTCTTCGACCCAACAGGTTTTGCTTTGTGAAAAACAATCTTGAACACATTGATATTATATAGCAATGACGTAATCAGTAAAAGCACCGCACCAATTTCGATTACATAATGGTTTGCCAAAAGGATACCTGTTATCAAGGCAATAATGGATGCGATATAAAAATAAAACTGCCATTCGCTCAGTTTTTCGGAATAGAGTTCCTTGGGCAAAGGTGTTTTCGTTTTTCCGACCAATGCTTTGTATTCCACAAGCCAGATGATAAAAGGGATCGTTTTATAGGTTTGTCCCAAAATGATGGAGGTGATGAAAACGAAAAAGAGCGAAAAGCCATATAGCAGAACGATCCGGTAATAAAAATCCATGTCAAATTCAATGAATTTTGATGAAACAAACAATCCGAGGATTATCGGCAATACGAGTGAAAATACGGAAAGCATGGTATGTTTCATTCCGATGTCCAAAACCTTTCGGATGCGTTTATTGTAAGATTGCGCCACAAAGCTGATGAAGAAAACAATCCCTGCCGTGATGATAATCCCCCAAACGGGGATGAACATACTTCCGTGCAACAACAACCAATCAATCATCAATATCACAAGGCCGATATTTGTAAAATAGTAAGCAAATTTCAGGTTTTTGTCGCTTACCTGGTGCGAAACCAGGAACATCGGGATAAGCGTTGAGCCCACGCCCATGACCAACATCAGGAACCAACCGGCAAGGCCCATGTGGGCATGCATCTTTAGATAGAGTAAATGTGAAGGGGTCAAAAAGGCGTATTTGTAATTCAGTGCCAACAAAAGCCCGACAAGCGCAGTTAAACCTAACCAAAGTGTCGATGTTTTCACAAACAGGGATTGGATGTTTTTTTTCTTTGATTTTTGGGTCGAACGGAAAACATTGTAGGTGAACATCATCAGGGCAATGAATACGATGGAGCCCGAAATTGAAAGTAAAATGCCAAATGAACCTGTCCAGAAAGAATAGACCATTAAAACAATACCAACGCCAAAGGTCCAAAATGTGGTTTTCGCCAGGCCTTCACTGTATAAAGACACTTCGAACACCACGGGGATTAATTGGTACAAAGCCCCGAAAATTATCATCGTCCCCCAGCCAAGAGCAGCAATATGGGTAAGGGCAAGGATTTGCGGTTGTATGAAATAGCCGGTCATTGCTTCTCCCGAAAACAACAATAGCAATGAAAGTATAAAAAACGAAACGGCCGCAAACACAAAATGGGGGATTACCACACTTGGTGAAGGTGCCATTTCTGTTGCCAGTCCCTGCATATTATTTGTAGATTAAAAGGTTCAGGTTGTTCTCGTCAATCTCATTGCTGAGGATGGTGTAATCCCTTTTCTTAAGTTCAGGAAGTAGGAACTGTGGGATCCTTTTGTGGTGCACGAACAGCGCATGGCCTTCGGGCAAAACTTCTACCTCTTCTAAGATGGTGGCCATGGGCATGGGCATTTCCAGATCCCTCACGTCAATGGTTTTAATGTTACCTCCAAATTCGGCGGCTTTCAGCTCAAAAGAAGAAAGGTCGGTGTGTTGTATGTCCGGGGTTTCCTCTGTTTTCGATTCTGCCGTTCTTTTGAAAAATGTATGCACTTCCCCTTCGGAAGGCCTTTCGGTAAAAGACATAAAGCCTTTGTCGCGTAGATTATTGATAAGGGGAATGGGCTCGAAAACATTGATGATTTCGAGGACAGCGTTTTCGGGCAGGGTTTTAATGGCGGCCATTATTTCCTTGAACGGGTCGTTTCCTGCTTGTATCGTCGGGCGGACATCCATTTGTACCACATTCTCTTTTTCGAATTTTTCCATTTCAATATTGTTTTCTGTATTTGTTTTTATTTCATCCAATTGGGTTTCAGGTTCAAAACCGTAAGCAATTAGTTTCTTGAAAAAAACATCTGGGGAGACCCCACCAATTTTCGCCGCATCGGCAATGCTTACCCTGGAGGCCAGCATCTTTCGGAGGACCGGGTTCCTGAGTTTCCTGAAATGCTTGTTGATAGAGGCGATGGCCTCCAATGATTCAGGGTTTTCTTTAAGTATCCGTGAAATTTTTGTATCCTTGTTTATCTTCATGACCGGTACTCCTACGAATTTGTGTTGCGCATTAATTGTTTATGAATTCAGCATACCATATAAATGCTTGATTCATTGTTGCGTCACAAGTATGTTTCCTGATAAAAAAACACTTCCTTGGTAAAACTTTATAGAACCTAAATCCCCACCTAATTTAGAATGGTTCTAAATTGGTCGCAAAGATAATACTTCTTATATTAATATCAACCGAAAACATCTTTTTAAATAAATATCAAGTTTGTTAA
>JAJRTT010000513.1 GCA_024278155.1 Bacteroidota bacterium
ATCACCCCACTTTCGTGCCGTAGCAGGTGCTTCCAATGGCGGAAACATTGCACTTTGGCTGGGTTTGCAGCACCCCGAAGTTTTTGGAAATGTGGCCGCTTATTCGAGCAATGTACAAACAAGCATTTCTTCCGGTTTTCAGAATGGACCGGTTTTAGACCTTAAATTCTACCTCGATATTGGCACTTACGATATTCCGGTATTAATCCCTTTGGTTCATAATTTGAGAGATATTTTAGAAGATAAAGACTATACATATGAATACCAACAATGGCATGAAGGCCACAGTTGGGGAAACTGGCGGGCGCATATCGACAATGCACTGCAATTTTTTTTTGCAAACCCGAACTCCGTAAATAAAAACCTGAAAAACAATGAATTAATCCTTCTTAAAAATTCCCCTAACCCTTGTAAAAATTTTACTAAAATCTCTTTCGAGGCAATTCCTGGAAAGGCAATTGAAATTTCCCTTTATGATGTACAGGGAAAATTATTAAAAGAAATCTGGAAAGGGAAAGCATCAGGTTCTTTTGAAGAAATAACCCTTAATACAAATATGCTTGAAGACGGGGTATATTTTATCCGTTTGGTTACAGGGGATCAATCTGTTGTGGGGAAGATGGTGGTCGATAAGTGATTTTGAAAAATGCCCTTTAACGATCTTTACTGACATATTAGTCATTTCGATTTTATATGTATGAGTATTGCCCGATTAATAACTAAAGAAATAAGCATACTGATTTACCGATAACTGTTTTCCCCAACCGTTAACTGATTGGTTCTTTGATTATCGTTTTTTTGGTTTATTTTCGTTGTCAAAATATGCGCTCATGAAAAAGAAAGTCATTCTAATCATTGTTTCTATTACACTGTTTAGTACAATATACTGCCAATCCTCCTTCATAAAATGGATCAATTCGTCAAAGGATGAGATTCTCACCAATATGGAAATCCTGGACAACGATACTCTATGTTTTTATTCGTACATGGATGGTACACAGGGGGCAGGAGGCTATTACGGTATATTCTTCAACTATTCAAAGCATTATTTTACAGCGGATTCGTCCTTGACAAATATTGATAGTATTACTTTAAATACAAAAGAAGATTATTTGCTTGCCCAACTTACGTTTATTTGCGAGCACAATGGTGAAATCATTTTGTTCGGGCCGGCACTCGATACCCTTACTTACGATATGCAACTATATATTGTTTGGCTCGATAGTGAAATGAACCTATTGAAGGACAGCATTTATGGCTTGCCCGACCGTGATGACATGATGGGTGGTTTTTTTATCGACCACAACGACAACATCGTTTTTTACAGGAATTACCTCGGCGGAAAAGATGCCCCGCAAAAAACAGAAATCCCTACGGCTTTATGGAAGTTTGACATGGACGGGAACGAGCTTGGATATAAATTTGATACGATCCCATATATGTTGTTCCTTGGAGGCATTGACTTTTCAAATAAAAACAGGTATCAATTCCAGTCGCACCTATATATTGCGCATTTTGACTACAACCTGAACTATGATACCTCTTATTTCTGGTACGAGGAAGCCTTTAGCCCTAAAATAACAAAACAAATAAACGATTCGAGTTATTTTATTTCTGGCAATTATAACAATATGGCCCCACCGTTTACTTATGAGAATTTTGATTTATCGTTTATAATCATGGGCGATGAAATGAATGCTTCCAACCTACAAATTTTCGGATCACCGGACACGAATGAAGAATTTCCAAGAATGGATTACATTAACCTCGACACATTGTTTATTGGCGGTAGGAAAAAGGTTGAACCGGGGCCATTTGATACATGGGTTTCCATATTTAAGACCAACCTTGACGGGGATATCTTTTTCCAGAAAAACTTTGGCGGTTATGGCCGGTATTCCCTGACAGGGCTGTTGGCAACACCGGATGGGGGCTGCATTGCAACATGTTCTTATTGGGATTTTTACGAATATCCTAACGGTAGCAATACCGATATTGTATTCCTGAAATTCGACAGCTATGGCGGTTTAATTACCTCTGTCCCCGAAAATACACCGCCCATTTATATTTCCGATTTCCTTGTTTACCCCAATCCCGGCAGGGATATGTTGAAGATCAATTCAGGGAAAGATGGATTGGTTTTTAAACTGTTCAACCTTGAAGGGAAAATGGTATTGGAACAAACTTTTGACAAAAACACTTCAATAAACACAAGCCGTCTTGCCAAAGGGGCTTATACCTATCGGATTTTTCGGAATGGCAAACTATCGGGAAACGGAAAGTGGGTGAAAAAATAATTGTTTAATCATTGACTATTTCTAAAACGCCCTGAACCCAATTATCTCCCGTACTTCTTTTATGGTTTTTGATGCGCTGGCATGGGCTTTTTCGGCACCCATCTTTGTCACTTTACGGATATAGGCTTCATCGGACGAAATCTCCTTTACTTTTTCACGGAAAGGTTCGGTAAAGTTGATAATATCCTCGGCCAATTGTTTCTTCATATCGCCATAGCGGATGGTACATTTATTATACTGCTCATCAAAGTAAGCGACCACATCGGACGTTGAAACCGCTTTCATCAAAGAAAAGAGGTTTTCGATGGGTTCCGGCTTTTCCTGGTTCATTTCGGTTGGGCCACTGTCGGTAACCGCCCTCATCACTTTCTTTCGTATGGACTTGGGATCTTCTGCAAGGAAAACGGCATTCCCCTCCCCTTCCGATTTTCCCATTTTACCTGAACCGTCAAGACCCGGTATTTTCACCAATTCTTCCCCAAAATTATACGCAACAGGCTCCGGGAAAAAATCTGTTTTGTACAAACGGTTGAACCGACGGGCAAAAGTACGTGTCATCTCAAGATGTTGCTCCTGATCTTTCCCAACAGGCACTTTATGCGAACGGTGAATTAGTATGTCGGCAGCCATCAAGCTTGGATAGGTCAACAATCCGGCATTGATGTTATCCGGTTGTTTGCGGGCCTTGTCCTTAAAGGTGGTCACCCTTTCCAACTCCCCTTTGTAGGCATTCATGTTCAAGAGCAAATAAAGTTCTGCCGTTTCGGGCAAATCACTCTGGATGTACAAAGTGGCAGCTTCCGGGTCGATACCGGCAGCAAGGTATTCCACCAAAACCTGACGCACATTTCCATGCAAATCTTCTGGTGTTGGATGCGTTGTCAGGGAATGGTAATCAGCGATGAAGAAATAGCATTCATTCTCGTACTGCATCTTTTTGAAATTGCGCAATGCGCCAAAATAGTTCCCAAGGTGCAAGTTTCCGGTTGGCCTTATTCCACTTAATACTATTGACATATTGGATATTTTTTTATCTATTCTTATAAAAAAAAGGGTTGATTGTTGGTTTTTCGCAAAGGACAAATGATTCAATGCGACAATGGTTCAATGCTAAAATGAAATCAAAACCTAAAAAAATCAGAGGTTAATCTTGTCCATGTTCTTATTGAAAAAATGATATTCCAGAAAATGATAGGATTTTTCTTCTTGCAAATGAATCCATTTTTTATATTTGAAATACCATTTCACCCTCCTCGAAATAAGGCCTTTGGTGAAATATGCATATAAAAATGGATGTACCAACAAACGAAGGCCCTTTTCATTTTGCTCCTGAAGCAGGTACTTGATATTATTCTCAATTTCATCAGTAAACAACAGACTGGGTTTTATTTCGCCACTTCCATTGCAAACAGGGCATTTTTCGATAACCTGTACGTTCAGTTCAGGCCTTACCCGCTGGCGTGTGATCTGTACCAGTCCGAATTTACTGGGGGGAAGTATGGTATGTTTCGCCCTGTCTTTCGACATTTCATCCTTCAGGTGCTGGAAGAGTTTCCTACGGTTTGCAGCTGCCCGCATGTCGATGAAGTCAATCACGATAATTCCGCCCATGTCCCTCAACCTCAACTGCCGGGCCAGTTCCGTGGCTGACTCCATATTAACGGCAAGGGCATTTTCTTCTTGGCTGTTTTCTTTGTTTACACGATGGCCACTGTTGATATCCACCACATGAAGGGCTTCGGTATGCTCTATTATGAGGTAAATCCCGCTCCGTATCGTTACTGTTTTCCCAAACGAATTTTGAATCTGCCTATCGATCCCGAAATTTTCAAAAATGGGCTTTTTGCCTTTGTAAAGCTTTACGATGTTCGCTTTTTCAGGGGCAAATGTTTTTATGTAATTTTTCGTTTCCTCGTAAAGGACAATATCATTTAAGATAATGCTGTTAAAAGATTCACTTAAAATATCGCGTAAAATCGTTGAAGTCCTATCCAATTCGCTTACTATCCTTTTGGGGGGTTTAGCGAACCGCATGCTTTTCATCATCGCTCCCCATTTCTTAACAAGCCCCTTCAGATCGGCATCGAGGTCGGCCACTTTTTTGTTTTCGGCCACAGTACGGATAATGACGCCCAGGTTTGCCGGTTTGATACTCATTATCAAACGCTTCAACCTGTTTTTCTCTTCATTGCTCTTGATTTTCTGGGAAATGGAAACC
>JAJRTT010000514.1 GCA_024278155.1 Bacteroidota bacterium
AAAGGCAGGCATCAAGGCCGGTCTTTTCCGACCCGTAACCCTGTGGCCTTTCCCGCAAAAACAGGTGGGCGAATGGGCCAAGCGCGTCAAAGGCATCCTGGTGCCGGAGTTGAATATGGGTCAAATTGTAGGCGAAGTAGAGCGCGTGGCCGGTTTAACGCCGGTCATACCGTTAAATAAAGCCAACGGCCAACCGATTTCTCCTGATGAAATTAGCGTAGCCTTGGGTCAAATGATGGAAAACCTGTAACGGTATATACAAAGGATTAGTTATGCCGGCAAGAGACATATATCATGATATTGTAAAGAAAGCGATTATAAAAGAGGGATGGGCCATTACTCACGACCCCTTACACCTGAGATGGGGAGCAACCGACGTATATGTAGATTTAGGCGCTGAACAGCTATTGGCGGCTGAGAAAAAAGGGCAAAAAATAGCTATAGAAATCAAGAGCTTTATCGGCAGGTCTCAGGTAAATGACCTTGAAAAAGCATTAGGTCAGTATATTTTGTATCGTGAAATATTAATGAGGCAGGAATCAAATAGAACATTGTATCTTGCCATCCCCGAAGAAGCCTTTCTTACTGCCTTTGAAGAATCACTTGGTAAATTGCTTTTAGAGAGTAATCTTATCAAGCTAATTGTCTTTGATAGAAAAGAGGAGGTTATTCTGCAATGGATACGTTAGAAACCTACCGGCAGCTTATCAAAAAAGTATTGGGTGAATATGCCCGGATTCCTTATGCTTACGGTGATATTCAATCACATGTATTCTGTGACCACGAAGGAGACCATTATTTATTGTTGGTGATGGGTTGGGAAGGCGCCAGATACGTCCATGGATGCATCATACACTTAGACATCATCGATGGAAAAGTGTGGATTCAGCGAGACGGGACCGAACACGGGATTGCAGATGAATTGGAGGAAGCCGGAATACCAAAAGACCATATTATTCTGGGGTTTCATCCTGCCGATGTTAGACAATATACAGGTTATGCTGTGGCCTAAAAAGAAACTCAGCAGATCGGATTTTTAGGCTTGGAGCAGGCTACAGTCCGCGTTTTGGCCGCCGGACTTGGTTCCAGTTGGAACGCCGTCCAGCCAGAGCCAATTTGTCTATAAAACCCAACCAAAAATGCGTTCGGGAATAAAGGAAATAAATGAAACTGTTTGAGGCATTAGAAAAACAACTCAAAAAAGAACCCAACTACGTTACCGACAACGGGGAATTAAAAAAGTGGGTGGTTGTCACCAAAGCTCAAAACTTTGACGCCGAATTGATTGAGTTACTGTTGGATGACAAAGAACTCAAAGATAAATTCTTTGTGGACGTGAAAGGAACTTTGGTATTTAACCAAAACCTGTTTGTACAGTTTTTGGAACAAAAAAACTACCTGAACGACAGCTACACCCAATACAAAAACAAGGTCGGGTTGACCATAGACGGCAAATATTTGAGACAGCGCAATGAAGTGGCTTTGGTGTGGCCCTTCAAAGACTGCGTATTGGAAGGCGGGCAAAGCCGGGAAGAAGGTAAACGGGAAGAAATTTTCTTTAACGAAATACTGGCGCAAGACGAAATTACCCAACTACTTGAGCCAAAAGTTTTAACCAATGCCAAAACCTGCACCACTGAAGGCGAACAAGATTTTGCAGGCTTCACCCGCGATGCTGAACTAAACAAAAAAAGAGGGTTGCCCGAAAACACCATTACCGACAACCTGATTATTAAAGGCAACAACCTGCTGGCTTTACACTCGCTCAAAAAATGTTTTGCCGGTAAGGTGAAGTTAATTTATATAGACCCGCCGTATAACACTGGTAACGGCACATTTGGATATAATGATAGTTTCAGTTGGTCTACCTGGCTAACTTTTATCAAGAATCGTCTGGAAGTTGCCCGTAATCTACTCAGTGACGATGGCTCTATATGGATTAATATTGATGATGACGGCTCTCACTATTTGAAGATACTTTGTGATGAGATTTTTAAACAAGAAAATTTTGTAAGGAATGTGGTCTGGCAAAAACGCACATCGCCCGATATGATGGCCACAATAGGCGACGGGCACGAACATATATTGGTGTTTGCAAAAAAGATTGAAGCGTTTAAACCAACTGTTAATAAATTACCCAAAACAGAAAAACAGAGGGCCGCATACAAAAACCCTGATAATGACCCCCGTGGACCGTGGGTGTCATCTGATTATACAGCTCAGGGTTACCGCCCCAATCAGATGTATAAAATCGTTACGCCTGGCGGAGCAGAACATTATCCGCCGGAAGGTTATTGTTGGAAAAATGTTGAAAGTGTATTTAAGCAGTTAGTTGAAGGAGGTAGAATGTGGTTTGGTCGGGATGGAAAGGGCGTACCCAGACGAAAAACATATCTCTATGAGTCTGAAGGCCAGACGGTTTGGTCCTGGTGGCCTAATTCGGAGGTGGGTCACACTCAAGAGGCCAAAAAAGAAACTAATGCAATATTTGGCAAAACTGATATTTTTCAAACTCCAAAGCCTGAACGATTAGCGCAGCGTATTCTTCAAGCGGCATCCAACAAAGGCGACCTCGTGCTTGACTTCTTCGCCGGCTCCGGCACTACCGCCGCCGTGGCCCACAAAATGGGGCGGCAGTTCATCACCGTTGAGCAAATGGACTATACCCCGACCATCACCGTCCAACGACTTAAAACAGTAATAGGGCAAAGGACTAAAAAGAAGGGTAAATTATTTGAAGAAATCGAATTTGACCGGGGCGGCGTATCTAAAACGGTTGGCTGGCAGGGCGGCGGTTCATTTATCTACCTGGAACTTAAAAAATACAACCAAACCTTTATCGAGCAAATTGAAGCAGCCAAAGACAGCGCCGCCTTGCTTGCTATTTGGGAGCAGATGAAAGAAAAATCATTCCTTAACTACAATGTAGACCTCAAGAAACAAGAAGCACACATTGAAGATTTTAAAGCCTTATCCCTTAAAGAGCAAAAACAACATTTGGCAGAGCTATTAGACAAAAATCAGTTGTACGTGAACCTTTCTTCACTGAACGATGAAGATTTTGAAGTAAGTAAAGAAGATAAAATGCTTACAAGACAATTTTACAATATTAAAAAACAGGTAGCGGGTACAAGGTAAACCTATGAAAACAACCGGAAAAATTATAATTGAACCCATCATTGCCGGTTGTAAGTTAGACCGGGCAAAATATTTGCATAAACATATAGAAACTGAACTTGAAAATAAAGACGTCATAAATATTATTACAAAAAATGGCGTTGAAATTAAAAATATAAAATCAGTAGCTTCGTGGGGAGAAGGGTTTTATTACGGTAAGCGTAAAAATCAAAAAAAGTTCACAAAATCAATGTCTGTTTTTTCAATACAAACAGTAAACGACATACCATTAGCAAACTTATGACATTTTTATACGATACGCTAATACAAGAGTTTGGCAGACGAGAACTTGCGCGCACAGAAGTTCCCAGGCATATTGTGGACAACCTCAAGCACGCCATTCGACCCTACCAAAAAGAGGGCTTTCAACGCTTTATTCTGTGCTACAGCGAAAATTTTGACGGCAAGCCAGACAGACCGCTGCACCTGCTTTACAATATGGCCACCGGCAGCGGTAAAACTTTGGTAATGGCCGGCCTTATACTTTATCTGTATGAAAGAGGTTATCGCAATTTTTTGTTCTTTGTCAATTCTAACAACATCATCAAAAAGACCAAAGACAATTTTCTCAACCCGCAGGCGTCCAAATACCTGTTCAATGAAAAAATTGTGGTGAATAGCAGAGAAGTATTGATAAAGGAAGTTAAAAATTTTGAAGAAACCGACGCCGATAACATCAACATCAAGTTTACCACCATTCAACAACTGCACCTGGACCTTAATAACGCCAAAGAAAACAGCGTTACCTACGAAGATTTTGAAAACAAGCAAATTGCCCTTATTGCCGATGAAGCCCATCATTTAAGTTCAGCCACCCGCAGCAATGGAGGTCTTTTTGGCAGTTGGGAAGGAACAGTCGAGCAAATTCTGAATTCTAATTTTGATAATATTCTTTTGGAGTTTACCGCAACTTTAGATTATGAAAGCCGGGAAATTTCCGGGAAGTATCAAAATAAAGTAATTTACAGATATGACCTGGCTCAATTCAGAGTTGACAAGTATTCCAAAGAAATTAACCTGATCAGGTCGTTGTATGACGAGCAAGAACGCATTATCCAGGCCTTAATTCTGAACTTGTATCGTCAAGAACTGGCAACAGACAACAACATCAACTTAAAGCCGGTTATTCTTTTCAAAGCCAAAAGGTATATCAAAGAATCAGAACAGAATAAAGCTGATTTTCATAAACTAATTGATAACTTTTCCGCTTCAATGGTGGAGAAAATAGAAAAAACATCAACCGTTCCTGTTGTTCAAGAAGCGTTCTCGTTTTTTAACGGCAAAGGTTTATCCGCTTCTGAAATTGCCAAACGAATCAAATCTAACTTCAAAGAAGAAAACTGTATCAGCGCCAATAATGATAAGGAAGCGGAACTCAACCAAATTCGTTTAAACACATTGGAAGATGAAAACAACCCGATTCGCGCTGTTTTTGCCGTTCAGAAGCTAAACGAAGGTTGGGATGTGTTGAACCTGTTTGATATTGTCCGTTTGTACGAAGGGCGCGACAGCAAAACAGGAAAGCCCGGAAAGACCACTATTTCAGAAGCGCAATTGATTGGCAGAGGGGCCAGGTATTTTCCGTTTACGTTAGAAGAAGGTCAAGACCCTTACACCCGAAAATTTGATAATGACGCTGCCAACGACTTGAAAATTTTGGAAGAACTCTATTATCACGCCAAAGAGGATAGCCGGTACATTTCTGAATTGAAACAAGCGCTTGTGGATACAGGTATTTATGAAGATGAAGATAAACTGGAAACTAAACAACTCACTCTTAAACTAGACTTTAAGCAAACTGATTTTTACAAAACGAGTAGCGTCGTTTACAACAAAAAAATAGAGAAAAGTTACAATAATGTAAAGTCGTTTGCTGACTTGGGCGTTTCCAGACGTAATTTTGGCTATACCCTTTCGTCCGGCATTGGAAAAATATCCGGCGTTTTTAACAAAGAGGAAGAAAATGGCGATTCAACCAAAATTGAGCAAAAAGATATTGCCGTTTCAGATATTCCTTAACACATTGTCAGGTATGCCTTAACTAAAAATCCCTTCTACTATTTTAATAGCCTGGAAAGATACTTCCCGAATGTTGGTTCGTTATCCAACTTTATAAAAAGCAAAGATTATTTGGGAAGTTTGGAGATCACTTTCAACGGTACGCAATCAAGACTTACGGACATTTCAAATTTTGACTATTTACTCGCCATTCAAGGGTTGTTAGAAGCAATCGAAAATGAAATTAAATCTAACCTGACTGAATACGAAGGCTCCGGCTACCTCAAAGAGCACATTCACAACGTCTTCAAAGACAAAGAAATCAAAGTTTACAAAGACAGTGAACGGGCAAACGGGCAAGAAAGTCTTGTCGCCGGCAAATCCTGGTATGTGTACAACGCCAACTACGGAACGAGTGAGGAAAAAGAATTTGTTAAAATGTTCGCCAGACGCTTTGAGCATCTGGATAAAAAATTCAGGAACATTTACTTGATCCGTAATGAGCGGGCAGTAAAAATTATTGATAAGTTGGGCAGAGCCTTTGAACCGGACTTTATCCTTTTCTGCAAACAGAAAAAGGGAGAGGAGTTGACTTATCAGGTATTTATTGAGCCTAAAGGAAGGCATTTGGTTGGCTACGACAAATGGAAAGAGGAATTTTTAGAAGAAATCCGCAAGGAGCAAAAGACCATTCAGATTGCCGCCGACAAATACCTGATAACCGGCGTACCGTTCTACAACAATGCAAACGAAAATGAATTTAAGAAAACATTGGAAAGCGCGTTGAACGGCGACGCAATATAACAATCATAGCGCGGCAAGCCGCAAATTAACAATGAGCAATTAACAATGAACAAATGATTCTCGCGGATAACGCAAATGTTGCGAGGTAATACTATAACGCAGGCAAATTACTAATCCTGGTTTTTATTGAAAGTTGGTTTGCCCACAATCGTTATGGTCATTGTTGGTACATTTGCCAACCCATAATGGCCTGATTGCGGGCGTCACACCTATATATTAAGGAGAAGTTATGGTAACTACAGTAACACTCGAAGAAAAACCAATCCAAAATTCAAAATCCAAAATCCAAAATCGGATGGTCCAAAATCGGGCAGTCAATTACAACGATTATTTACGCAACGACAAAATGCCTTCGCTGTGGTGTTCCGGCTGTGGCGACGGGTTGATAATGAAGGCGCTAATTCGGGCTGTGGATGAACTGGAATGGGAGCAAAATAACATAGCGGTCGTTTCCGGTATTGGCTGCTCCGGGCGGATGAGCAGTTATCTTGATTTC
>JAJRTT010000515.1 GCA_024278155.1 Bacteroidota bacterium
CAGAGGATGCTGTGCGGGTTTCCATTGAGGTTGACGAAACTGATAATTCGAGAAAAATGTTTTTTTGAACCATACCGATATAATACCTATTCAAATCCTATTTGGGTTTTGAAACGGCCCATATCTGCCAATCTGAAAAGATCACTTGGACAAACCGTATGCCCCGGTAACTCATAACCCTTAACAAAAATTGATTGTTGTCTGTGCTGAACTCCATTCTTGGTATAATGTTGATTTTGCATCGGGTTTAACATTACAATTTTTAATTCTTGCATTTTTTCTAAGGGTTTTGTAATTTTATCGCATTATTTCCATTTTAAAATTTCCCCATGGATACCCAACAAAACGATTTATTTAAGTTTTCATCTGCTGAGAAATTGCTTCCGCAGGAAGAAATCCTGGAAGTGAACAGGTCAAAAAGCAGCCTGGTCATTGGCGTCCCCAAAGAGATTTCTTATCAGGAAAACCGTATTCCTCTGGTCCCACAGGCGGTCGGGCTGTTAGTGGCCAACGGCCATCGGGTTGTAATTGAAACAAAAGCCGGCGATGCCGCCCATTTTAGCGATAAGGAATTTGCTGATGTGGGTGCAGGGATTGTGTACGACAGGGAGGAGGTTTTCATGTCAAACCTTATTATAAAGGTGGCTCCTTTAATGCCCGAGGAAACGCATATGCTAAAATCGAGGCAGACCATTTTGTCTTCCCTGCACGTTGCCGGGCAAAACCGGAAATATTTTGAAGATTTGATGGCAAAGAAAACCACGGCAATCGGTTATGAATTTATCCAGGACAAAACTGCTTCGTTTCCCGTTATCAGGTCCATGAGCGAGATTGTTGGGAACGCTTCTGTTTTTATTGCGGCAAAATACCTTGAAGACCCTGAAATTGGCAAAGGGACATTGTTTGGGGGATTTCCGGGTATTTCCCCTACCGAAGTCGTTATCCTTGGATCGGGCACGGTGGCGGAATATGCTGCACGGGCAGCCCTTGGACATGGCGCCACCGTGAAAGTATTCGATAATTCCATTTATAAACTGCGCCGTTTGCAAAGTGCCTTAAAAACACGGATATTCACATCCATCATCCAACCACTTGTTTTGCAGAAAGCCTTGAAAACAGCCGATGTGGTGATAGGCGCAATCCATTCCAGTGAAGGGATGTCACCTTGCCTTGTTACGGAAGACATGGTGAGGCAGATGGCAGCGGGTTCGGTAATTATCGACGTGAGCATCGATCAGGGAGGGTGTTTTGAAACCTCAAAACCGACAAACCACAACGAACCTGTTTTTGTGAAAGACGATGTTATCCATTATTGTGTCCCAAACATTGCATCAAAAGTCCCACATACCGCTTCCTATGCCCTGAGTAATTTTTTCACCCCCATTTTGTTGAGAATGGGTGAGGAAGGGGGGATCGAGAACCTTGTGAGAACCGATTTCGGCTTACGGAAAGGCGCTTATCTTTTTAATGGGACACTTACCAAACCTTATATCGGGAACTATTTCAACCTTCCCTTTCAGGATATTGAATTGTTGATCGCAGCTTTCAGGGCTTAGGGTGATATGTTGGTTGGGAATACCGTAATTTCCACTTAATCACCCGCTTTCACAAGCTACGGACACCCGCCTGACCTATGCGTACCGGTGCAGGCCATCAATTACCCTTCCTGTCAAAGCCCCCATTCTTCTTCAATATCCCAATTTGCCCTGATGTCGATTTGTTTTTTGAAATAGATGACCGGTTCCGGTTGGATGTTGTACAAGTAGTTTCCCGAATCCCATTTGCGGTTTTTGTTCAGGTCGTAAATCGTTTTCAGTAAATAAGTCCCGGGTTCTTCGTTTGTGAAATTGATGATGGTGTCATTTGTCACCAGGATTTCCTTTAGTTTTTTTTCATCTTTATCGAGCCATTGCAACAAATGGAAATCCCCTGGATATTCCACATGGATTGAAATTTTGAGGTTGCCATAATCCTCAGGTGCCTTTGTCCTGAATGTTTCAACAATGGAATCATTGGAGCGGCCCAATATATCAGTAAAAGCTGTGTCGGGGATAATCAATTTGTAATTGGTTGCCATTTTCCAATTGAAATCCAATTGGGCTGACCTCTGTATTGGGTCATTAAAACGGATTTTGGGCTTTAGGGTGTCTTCAGCTTCAATAAGCAGTATCCCTGTGGTGTCGAAGGTTTTTAGTGGATAATCAAAGCTGATGCGCAAGGGCGTCCCAGGCCGTATGACTCTTCCCTTTAAGCCAAATTTGATTAAGGGCCTTTCCGCTTTAAAGTCTTTCTTCCTTGCTTTTTTCCCTCTCTGCTTTTTTACGGTCGCAATTTCCACGGTGTCGAGGACAAGCCCATTGTCTTTTACCTTAAATGTGAGCGAATCGCTTGGGTTTTCCAGAAGCCAGAGTGTAATCGTATCCTGCGATTTGTTTATTTCCTGAACGGATGGGAATTCGGCCATGTTTAGATCAATTGGAATTATTTCCGGGTTTTCCGTTGGTATCTTGAATATAAACTGGATTTTGTTTTTTGCCGCAAGAAAGGCTTTGTTCAGTTTTTGCACCGAATCGGCTTCATCGAACAAAAGCATGGTAAAAGCCTGGTGGACGACTGTGTCTTCAGGAATTGTTTGTGCCGAAAGGGAATCTGGGCCAAGACTGTCGGGAAGTGACAATGGTGCATGATACCAGGGTGTGACCAAAGTGTCGATAAAAGCAATGTTTTCGTTGGGTTGGTCGTAAATCAGGTTTGAGTTCACGTCGAGGAGGGCGAAGATTTTATAGCCTTCGTCCTTAAGGTTGTACAAAACGAACTCACCGTTTTCGTTTGTCCGGGTCAAATAATAAGGACGTGCAAGGTAAGGGATCGAATCAAAATCAAGGGTGTCGTTTATGTCGAGGTAAAGCATCACGTTCACTCCGGCCGTGGGTTCCAGGGTGTAGGCATCCATGATTTTGCCTTCCATCATAAGGGAGTCGAGCACATCGCCCGTCGAAAAAATGTACTGGAAATTTGAAACGGGGTTGTTCTCCGTCAGGTCTGTCACCGATTCGCCAAAGAAAATATTATAGGTCGTGTTTTCCCTCAAAGGTTCTTTGAATTCAATGATAACAGATTTGCCCTTTAGTTTAACTTCGGGCATTTTTTTCATGGGAGGCGATACGATCAACTGATTTGAAATATCTTTCAATTCCAGGAATTCGTCAAAATAGATTTTTATTTTATTGCCTTCGAAGTTTTTTGAAAACATGGGCGGTTCCGAGCCAAGAAGTTCCGGGGGCGTGGTGTCCTTTGGGCCACCGCTCGGGCTCACCGGGTTGGCGCACCTGTTTAAAACAAATGCCATGATCAGAAGGGCGAAAAAATATATGGGTTTTATTCGGATTTTCAAAGCAGAAGATTTAAAATGCAAAGTTGTGAAAATTATCAGTAACTAATCAATGAAACAATAAATTTTACGATTCTTATGCCCTTATTGATTAGTCTCTTGAAAAGCCGCTATTGACAATATGTTAACGATACTTGATTATGGGGATATCGTTGCGGGTTTCAGGTTGCCTAAGCCAAAACCCGTAACTTTTAACCCGTAACCCGTAACTTTTAACCCGTAACCCGTAACTTTTAACCCGTAACCCGTAACTTTTAACCCGTAACCCGTAACTTTTAACCCGTAACCCGTAACTTTTAACCCGTAACC
>JAJRTT010000516.1 GCA_024278155.1 Bacteroidota bacterium
GGTGAACGTGGAGATCTCAGATGAGCCGGAAGTAGAAGAAAACGATGAAACCATTGAAGAACAGGAGAAACCCGAATCTTCGGAAAACAGCCCGCTTTCGTTCCTCAACAAGATCAAGAATTTCTTTGAAAACGATAATATTAATTAACATTTGTAACTAATCAGTATATGTTTGATCGTAGGAAATTTAAAAAATAATTACCAATACTCCCCTCTTGAGAGGGGCTGGGGGTGTGTTATACGGAAAATCCAATTATTTTTAAATTTCCTAATGGTTTTATTTGATATACGGATTTGTTACTAACATTCAAATTGTTGAAAAATAATTGACAGGGATATTCTCCCATCCTTTATTAAATCTATTTTTATAATCTGAATAGTTCACGGGTTTTTGTAAGAGCCAAGCCTGTGGGATAAGCGGTTTACAAATAAAAAAATTGAGAAATGCTAAAATTTGACCTACCAAAAGACCAATCTTCCATCATCAAAGTAATCGGTGTGGGCGGCGGCGGCGGAAATGCCGTTTCGCATATGTTTAACCAGGGCATCGAAGGTGTTGACTTTATTATTTGCAACACCGATGCACAGGCCATGAAAATGAGCCCTGTGCCAACAAAGATCCAATTGGGGGAAAGGGGCCTCGGTGCTGGTTCGGTACCCGCAGTGGGGAAGGAGTCGGCCATTGAAAATATCGAGGATATCAAACAACTCCTTGACAAAAACACGAAAATGCTGTTCATAACTGCCGGAATGGGCGGCGGAACGGGAACGGGAGCCGCTCCGGTAATTGCCGAAGTGGCCAAAGAAATGGGGATACTTACCGTTGGTATCGTTACCCTTCCTTTTGCTTTTGAAGGCCGAAAAAGAAAATTACAGGCCGAAGCAGGGATTGATGAACTGAAACAATCGGTGGATACTTTGCTCGTGATAGGGAACGATAAACTGCGCGATGTCCATGGGAACCTGAAATTGTCCGAGGCCTTTCAGCAGGCAGACAATATCCTGACTGTGGCGGCCAAAGGTATTGCCGAAATTATTACCGTAACGGGATATATCAATGTTGACTTTGAGGATGTGAAAACGGTGATGAAAGACAGCGGCACAGCAATCATGGGCTCGGCAACAGCTGAAGGGGAGAACAGGGCCCTGGAAGCCGTCGAAACCGCATTGTCATCGCCCTTGCTCAATGACAACCACATCGTTGGGGCCGATAATATCCTGCTTTATGTTTCTTCTGGAGCTGAGGAAATCACCATGGACGAGGTGGTTGAAATTACCGATTATATCCAGGAAGAAGCCGGACAGAACGCCGAGATTATCTGGGGAAACGGGATTGATGAATCCTTGGGGAACAAGATAAGCATTACCCTTGTGGCCACCGGTTTTAAAACGGATAGTATTGACGGCAAGCCAAAGCGGAAAATTGTCCACCCTTTGACCTTTGAAAGGAAAGAAAAACCAATAGCAAAAACAAGTACGCGTATCACCGAGCCCATTAGTGAAATAACCCTTATTGCCTCAAAAAAGGAGGTGGATGTTGAAAAAGAGGAAACGAAAGCCGAAGTTGTAGCTGAAAGCAAACCAGTTGAAACTGAAGAAAGCCCTTCCGGGATTTATTTGAAGAAAAAAGAAGAATCCCCGGCACTTGAAATTGACAAGCCGATTATGATAAAAGAGCCTGTTTCGGAGGAAGTTGAGCAAAGGGAAATCTCATTTTCGCTTCCACGTGATGAAAAACCTGAAATTGGATTGAGCCCGGAAAAACAGGCCATCGAAAAAAAATCAATAGAGCGGATCCGGAAGCTAAAGGATTTAAGCGTTAAGTTGAAATCACAAAAAGAGTTGGAAGCCATGGAGAACGTACCGGCCTACATCCGCAGGAATATTGAACTGAACGATGTAAAACCTTCTTCTGAAACGGAAATCCCGAAATACACAATCGGTGAAGGTGAAAACAACAAAGGCGAAATCCTGACCAGTAATTCGTTCTTGCACGACAATGTGGATTAAGCACCGTAGGTGCGGCATTATGGTAGCACCGTAGGTGCGACATTATGGAATTATAAAAGCAAAGCAATGAGCCTCGAAAAATTAATCAACGATGACATAAAAACCGCCATGCGGGCAAAGGACAAGAAAACCCTTGAAGCCTTACGTGCCGTGAAAGCTGCAATATTATTGGAAAAAACTGGCAAAGGTGCTTCCGGCGAAATGGCCGAAGATGTCGAAATGAAAATCCTTCAGAAGCTTGTGAAGCAACGCAAGGAATCTGCAGAACTTTTTAAGTCACAGGGAAGGGATGACCTGGTAGTTGACGAGGAGTTCCAGTATAATGTCATCAGCAAATATTTGCCCGAACAAATGGGCGAAGATGAAATCAAGGGAATCATTGAGGGGGTTGTTTCCGAAACGGGTGCCTCGTCCATGAAAGATATGGGCAGGGTGATGGGGATGGCCACAAAAAAACTTGCGGGAAAAGCGGATAACAAACTCATATCAAACATTGTAAAAGCACTTTTAAGCTAACCGTTAACCTTTTTTTTTGAACAATTATAAAAAATCCCCTCTATCAAGGGGATTTTTTTTGTACTTTGGTTTCTTGAAATTTAAAACTTCCTATCATGAAAAATCTATCCAATACTCCAAAAAAACCAGGCATCCCGATTATCGGTTTACTGATGGTATTAAATTTAGTTTCTTCCCAGCTTGTGGCCAATACAAACGACTGGTCGATTGTGGCGACCTACGACATTCCCGGAAAAGCATCGGGTCTTGCCTATGATGGGACTTATCTCTATTTTGGCATTTATGGTTCGGGTGGCGACCAGGTTTTCAAGTTTGATCCCAGCTCGGGAAACAATGTTTTATTGTTCACGAATCCTGATATCGGCGATTCTTTTGGGATGACATATGATGGAACGGATTTATGGGTTACCGATCATGGCACAAGTTCATCCGTACCTGCTTACGCCATGCAACTTGATTTTTCGGGCACGGCGCTTTCCCAGTTCGACTTGCCGGATCATTTTATGTCGGGCATTGCTTACGATAACGGTGACTTTTGGGTAGCAACCTATTATCCCGATCCATCCACTATATACAAAGTTGATGCTTCAGGGAATATATTGATCCAGTTTCAGGCTCCGGATGACCAACCCTGGGACATTGCCCTACATGAAGATAATTTGTGGGTTGCGGATTACAATGCCGACCTCTTGTTTAAAATCGACCAGACCGGAAATATTCTCGAAAGCCATGATTGTGAAAATGTTAAGCCTTCCGGAGTTGTTTTCGATGGGCAATATCTATGGTATGTCGATGGTGGATTGGGAACGAACAGCACATTGTACAAAGTTGATTTGGGAGGTGCCGGGACGCCGCATATTGACGTTCCCGTTACGGAATATAATTATGGGAACGTGGCTGTGGGCGATTCTGCCGTTTGGGATTGTGTTGTTCACAATACCGGGACAGCCGATTTGGAGATTACAAACCTGGTTATCCAAAATGCTGCCCCCATTTTCGTTTATATGGAATTCCCGCAAATTATTGCCCAGGGCGATTTTCTTGAAATTCCATTTGTTTTTAAACCAAC
>JAJRTT010000517.1 GCA_024278155.1 Bacteroidota bacterium
CGGGGGGAGGTGCTAACAGTTTTCCCAAATCCAACAAATGAAGATATAAATATTGAAGGATGGGTGCTATACACAAAAGGGGAAAAGCTTATTTCTGTTTTTGATATTTACGGTAGAAAAGTAAAAAAAACAACCATTCCCAAAAACACCGAAATCCTAAACATAAACGTACAATCCTGGAACCCCGGTCTCTATTTCCTGCGCCTTACCATAAACGGGAAAGCCATGGGTAGCACCAAGGTGGTAGTGGAATAACCAATGTCCATTTCTACCCTTGGTGAAAGCAAGTGCGTTTGGGGGAGAAATCCCAAAACTATGAAAGGCGGCCAGGGAAAAACTGGAAGCACAGGTGGACTGGTACAGGCACAGCAGGGCAATGGCATTGAACCGCCTGAAACGGTATTGCCTTTCCGATACAACAAACGGAAATTCACTTGACAGTTTGATCTTGCTTCTGGAAAGCGAGAACGGGTTGCAGGAGAAATACGAGCTTGTTTTTGCATATACCGAAAAAGAACAATGGACGGACGCAATGGATTTATTGAATGAGGTTCCTTTACTTTTCAGCCTGAACGATCAGCAACAAACAATTTATAATGACCTATCGGATTATTTGGACATCTTGAACGAACTCCAGATGGCAGATACAAACTTATTTGGGATGGATGAAACACAATTGAGCGAATTATTGTACCTTGCGGAAAATGCAACGGACCAAGTGGGAGCATATTCTAAAAACATATTGGTGCAGTTGGGGCTGTACAGCTATGAAGAGCCTATTTTATTGCCGGAAGAAGGGCTGAAATCAAGCAGTGCGATACAAATCACGGACCCGGTCCTGAAAAGCTATCCCAAAGTTAAGCTGTACCCCAACCCTGCCAAAGATTATTTAACTGTTGAGCTGAAAACAGCAAATCTCAATGGTGCAATAATTGAACTGTTCAATAATCAAGGAACAATGCTTAAATCATATAGTGTCCCGGCAAGGACATTGGATTATTTAGTTGATTTTAGGAATGTACCTTCCGGTATTTATATCGTTAGTGTAACAATGGACGGGACTGTCATGGGTTCTGAAAAGATCAGTATAATCAGGTAGGCAAGTACTGGCAGTCCGGTAAATATTGCCGGACTGCCATTAAAACTATAGTACCAAATGTTTAAAAAAATCAATATTCTACTGTTTGCTACTGTTTTTTGTGTTGCCATGACTGCACAAGAAACCCAATATTTCAACAAAATTCACAAGCATGGTGACAACTTTGCCAGTGGGATGGCCATACTTGAAACGGACGACGGGTACATTGGGTATGGTGGGACCGAAGACCCGGGCAATATAGGCCTTATGCTTTTATTGTTCAAGATAGACAAGATGGGGGAAGAATTGACATGGAAACCTTTTGGGGAAGATTACCATGATTATTTCATGGGGAACGTGGGCGGTTCAATCCGTAAAACACCAGGGAATGGTTTTGTCATTTGTTTTACAGGCGAGGGATCGGGCACTACCTATGCCTCTCTTGTTAAATTTTCGGGAAACCTTGATACACTTTGGAAAAAGGAATATTCGCCGGAATACCGGACAATTGGCGTGAATTTTAGTAGAACAACCGATAATGGGTATTGCATTACAGGTTGGGTATGGAAATCGGAACCTGAATATTCCGATCTATTGCTTATAAAAACAGATAGCCTCGGGGTTTTCGAATGGCACAAGACATATGGTGGGATTTGGGCAGAGCAGGGGGCAAATACTATCCAGACCCCCGATGGCGGCTACCTCATAGGCGGTTATTTCTGGAAACCCGGAACCGACCACTCCCTGGACGCCATGGTGGTGAAAACGGACAGCCTCGGAAACGAGCAGTGGACAAAGTATTTCGGCAACCCCGACATTGACGACGACATGGCATTCGTGCAAATGGCGGGCGATGGGAACTATCTTGTGGCAACGGTTTATGGGGAGTGGGCATTTACGGACGAATCAAGGGCAGGAAGGGTACTGTTGACGGAAATTGATGAAAATGGAGAGATAATCTGGGAAAAAAATATCGGGGAAACCAAAATTGACAGGTTCATCAAAAATTTCAAATGCGAAAATGATGACCTCATTTATACAGGTTTTTATTATGAAACCGATTCAGTTGCAAATGTTAATTATTTTGGTTGGTCTTTAAAGACAGATCAAAACGGTGACAGTATATGGATGCACACATATAATCATTTTGATGAATTATATGATGTAAATTACCTTTACGACATTACCCCCACATCCGATAAAGGCTACATATCCATTGGTAGTGCCAATGTGGGTTTCACCCAGTCCAATATGTGGATGATCAAAACTGACAGCATGGGCTGCGACACCCCGGGCTGTGCAACGGGAACTTGGGTGCGGGAGGTCTTCCCGTACGAACGGGGACGGGGAGAGGAACTTTTGCTATGGCCAAACCCCGCAAAGGATCAGGTCACACTGAGCTTGTCGAAGTGTGAAGCTATAAGGGGAAAACCAGAAACCATAAATATTTACGACTCACAGGGC